>JAIEQQ010000453.1 GCA_019747615.1 Phycisphaerales bacterium | reverse complement strand
GTGCATCTACCCGATGTATGACTGGGCCCACGGCTTTGAGGACTCGCTGGAAAAGATCACGCACTCGATCTGCACACTCGAGTTCGAGAACCACCGCCCGCTCTACGACTGGTTCATCAACTCGGTGAACGAGGGTCGCACCGCCGATGGCGCGGGCGGCTTCGGCAAGCCCATCCACCACCCGCAGCAGATCGAGTTCGCCAAGCTGCGCCCGACGTTCACCGTCATGAGCAAACGCAACCTGCTCAAGATGGTCCAGGACAACGTCGTCCGCGGCTGGGACGACCCGCGCATGCCCACCATCCGCGGCCTGCGCCGGCGCGGCTACACCGCCCACGCGCTGCGCTCGTTCGCTGAGGAAGTCGGCGTCACCAAGGTCGAGTCCTCAATCGACGTCGGCCGCATGGAGAACGCCCTGCGCGAGCACCTCAACCGCATCGCGCCGCGCGCGATGGCGGTGCTGCGCCCGCTCAAGGTCACGATCGAGAACTGGCCCGAGGGCCAGGTGGACAATCTCGACTTCGTCATCAACCCCGAAGACCCGAGCGCCGGCAAACGCAAGGTGCCGTTCACCAAAGTCATCTACATCGAGCGCGATGACTTCATGGAGAACCCGCCGAAGAAGTTCTTCCGGTTGTCGCCGCCGGGCGCTGATGGCGCGCCCGGCACGGAAGTCCGCCTGCGCTGGGCGTACTTCCTGACGTGCACCGGCGTGATCAAGAACGACGCGGGTGAGGTCATCGAACTCCGCGCGACGATCGACCCCGTCACGCGCGGCGGCGACTCGCCGCTCGGTCCCGACGGCCAGCCGCTGAAGAAGGTCAAGGGCACGCTCCACTGGGTGAGCGCTGAGCACGCGATCGACGCCGAGGTGCGGCTGTTTGATCGGCTGTTCACCGCCGAGGAGCCGGGCATGCGCACAGGCAACTGGATCGACGACCTGAATCCCAAGTCGCTCGAAGTCGTCCACGCCAAGGTCGAGCCCGTGCTCGCCACCGCCACGCACGGCCAGCACTTCCAGTTCGAGCGCCTGGGCTACTTCGTCGTCGACGCCGACTCATCACCCCCCCCCGGCAAGCTCGTGTTCAATCGCGCCGTCGGCCTGAAGGACGAGTGGGCCGCGGCTCAGGGCGAGAAGAAGGCCGCGAATGTCCGTATGTATGGGCTCGCGGAAGCGGCGCACGAGCTGAAAATCAAGCAGGACAAGCTGCTGGCAGTCATCGCCAGCGCCGGCCCGGCGGACTTCGCATCACGCACCAGCAAAGAGCTGACCATCGACGAGGTGCGGAAGCTGAAGGAATGGGTCAAGGCGAACCCGGTGAAGTGAGCGGCGTTACTGCGGGTCGGTCCGTGGCGTCGTGTGCTTCGGACAAGCGTTAAGGGAGCCCGGAGCGCAAGCCCGGGCGTACGTCGGAGCTGTGGGGGCAAGCACGCGAACTTCACGCGCCGTCGAACCCTCAACGCCTTCCATCCCTTCCATTTCTTCGTTGAAGTACCGCCTTCCCACTCGCGACTCGCGACTCGCGACTTCCTCACGCCCCCAAGTCATCCGCAACCGCTTCCAGCGTCGCGCCCTCGCCGGTCGCGCCGTCGGCTGTCGGTGCATCCGGCAGCGCCTTGCCGTCCGGTCCGGTGAGCGGGATGCCGTCGAGCGTTTTGATGATCGGGATGGGCCGCGTGCTCTGGTGGATCTCCAGCAGCTTGAGCAGCGCGTCCTTGTCCTTGTCAGGCAGGCCCTTGAAGTCGCCACGCCCGCGGCACTTGGGGAACTTGCTGCACCCGAGCCACGGACCGTATTTGCCCGGACGCAGGTACATGGAGCTTCCGCACTTCGCGCAAGGCAGGGCCGGGTCCGGCGTGAACGGCTCTTGCGACGGCGCAACGACGTGGCCCTTTTTGTCCATGCGCAGGATGCCGTCGCACGGGTTCGCCTTGTCGCCGTAGCCGGAGCAGCCCAGGAATGGCCCGAAGCGCCCGACGCGCTTGATCATCGCGCGCCCGCAGATGTGACACGCGATGCTCGTGGTCTCCGGCGGGCGCGGGTTGCCCTCGCGGTCAACCGGCGAGGCGTAGTTGCACGTCGGATACGCGGTGCAGGAGAGGAACTTGCCGTTCTTGCCCAAGCGATAGCACGTGGCGCTTCCGCACTTGGGGCACTTGAAGGGCGCGGGCGTCGTCTCGGCCTTGGCGTGCGTCAGCGTGTGCTCGACCTCGCCGAGCCGCTTCTTGAACGGCGTGTAGAACTTGCGGAGCATGTCCACCCAGTCCAGGTGATCGTCCTCGACTTTGTCGAGCTGCCCTTCCATCTCGCGCGTGTAGCCGACATCCAGCAGATCCGGGAACGCCTCGATGAGCTTGTCCGTCACCGCTTCACCCAGGTCTGTCGCGTAGAAGCGCCGCTCGTTCAGCTCGCAGTACTTGCGTTCCTGCACCACCGAGATGATGCTCGCGTACGTGGACGGGCGGCCGATCCCCTCGCTCTCGAGGACCTTGATCAGGCTCGCTTCGGTGTACCGCGCCGGCGGCGAGCTGAACTTCTGCTTCGGCTCCATCGCGATCGGCGCCATCGGCTGGCGCTCGGCGAGTGTCGGGAGCGTCTGCTCATCAGCGCTCGGTGGCACGCCGGTCGCCTTGTAGAAGCCATCGAATACCAAGATGCGCCCGGTGGCACGGAACGAAAGCACCGTCTTCGGATCAGCGCCGCCGGTGATCGTCACCGCGGTTGAGTCCCACTGCGCCGGCGTCATCTGGCACGCCAGGAAGCGATCCCAGATCAACTGATAGACCTTGAAGATCTCCGGCTTCAGGATCGTCCGCAGCTTCGCGGGCGGGTACGCCATGCTCGTGGGACGGATCGCCTCGTGGGCTTCCTGCGCGTCCTTGTTCGAGCTGGTGAAGAAGTTGGGCTTCTCTGGCAGGTACTTCGGCCCGTACTTCTGGCTGATGTGATCGCGCACCATCGTCAGCGCTTCGCCGCTGATGTGCGTCGAGTCCGTACGCATGTACGTGATCAGCGCCACGGGCCCCTCGCCCGGAATGTCCACGCCCTGATACAACTGCTGAGCCGCGGCCATCGTCCGCTTGCTCGTGTACCCAAGCCGGTTTGAGCCCGCCTGCTGCAGCGTGCTTGTGATGAACGGCGGGCTCGGGCGTGTCGTCGTGCGCTTGGTCTCGATCGCGCTGACGCGATACGCCGTCGTCGGGTCGATGCGCCCGGTGATCACGCGAAGCGTCTTGGCGGTCCCTCGCCCTTTGGGGTCTTCGGTCGTGAGAACGCGGACGTCCTTCAGCCCCGCCGCGCTGGCGAGCACTTGTGCCCGGGCCAGCATCGTCTCCGCGTGCTTGACCTTGTCGCCTTCAACACCCTCGCTGGTGAGCTCGAACTTCTGGCCGTTGACTTCAACCAAAGCCGCGCGGAAGCAGCCCTTCTCGGTCAGCCAAGCCGAGAGATCCTTGACGCTGATCGACTCGCCATTGGCCATCCGCAGCGTCTGTTGTTTCTCCCATGCCGCCGCGATGGTCTTGGCGTCGCCGACAGCGGGCGTAAAGATGCCGCCGAGCTCGTAGTACTCATCGGGGATGAACGCCTTGATCTCGCGCTCGCGCTCGACGATCAGCCGCACCGCGACGGACTGCACGCGTCCGGCGCTCAGGCCGCGAGCGACCTTCTTCCACAGCAGCGGTGACACCTGATACCCCACGATGCGATCAAGAATCCGGCGCGCCTGCTGGGCATTCACGCGATCCATATTGATCGCTCGCGGATTCTGAAACGCCTTCTGGATCTCGGCCTTCGTGATGGCGTTGAACATCACGCGCTTGGCCACGCCCGGCGCAACGCCCAGCTCCTCGGCCAAATGCCACGCGATCGCCTCACCCTCGCGATCCGGGTCGGTTGCGAACCAGATGTCCTTGGCGACCTTGGCCGAGCGTTTCAGATCGCTGATGACCTTGCCCTTGGCATCCATCACCTGATACGTCGGGGCAAAGTCGTGCTCAAGGTCAACGCCCGGCACCGGACTCTTGACGCCCTTGGGGTTTTTGCTCGGCAGATCGCGCACATGCCCGACGCTGGCCATGACTTTGTAGTCAGCGCCGAGGTACTTGTTGATGGTCTTGGCCTTGGCGGGGGATTCGACGATGACCAGGTGCTTGCCGCGGGCGTTGCCGCCGACGCTGGCGTCATCCACTTCAACGGGCCCACCGCTCTCAAACGGTGCCGCGCCAACGTTGCCAGCCTTGGCCTTCGGCGCCGCCTTGGGTTTGCGACGTGAAGGAGCCTTTGCGGCCCCGGGAACGCGAACTGTTTTGCTCTTTGCCATGGAGTTTCGATGCAACAGACGGGGCGACGGTAAGGCGTTGTCCCCCCCCGGAGTCAAGCGCGAACGCCTTCAAAGCGCGATATCCGCCCCCCGCGAGTGTCCATTTCGGACGAAACCCTCGGCCAGGTGGAGGAATTGTGTGCGGGTATTGCTCGGATGCAGATCGCCAGCACCGCGTTTCACCTTAGGCGCGTGATTCGCGCCACTCGATCGCCGGCGGGCCATCGGGCCGTACCCAGCGAGCATCGCGCCCGCGCGGGGTCTGCGTCGCCCGCAGGTGATCGAGGTACCCACGAAGCGCCGGCTCATCAAACTGCCGCAAGAACTCCGCGAGCGCCGCGCGGTTGATCTCCACGATCTCGCCGATGAGCGCATCGCGTGCGGCCTTCGATGTGTCCACGCCCGCCGGCGAGGAGTTCGGGCGCGACGAGTTGCGGCGGCTGAAGGTCGAGCTGAGGATCATCGGTTGCCTCCGTGCGGTGCGAGACTCTGCGTGTTGGTGGGCGCGTCAGGACTCGACGACCCTCCGGGCTCGTAGATATCGGGCACTTCGCGAGATTCACGACAGCGTGTAACTCGCGGCGTGCGTGAGGTCGATCCACATCGCGCACGAGCGATTGGGCCTCGCCAAATACGCCCGCACAAGCGGCTGTGCTACGCTGGGCTCGAATGTCCAAGAAAATCTCAAAATCGGACGTTGCTTGAGCGAGCAGAAACGCACCATCTCGTTGCTTCCGCCCGGCGCCGATCGCCCGGGCGAGTCGTGCGCGCTCCGCCCGCATGGTCCCCGGGCCCTGGCTTGCCGCTGGAGATCCGCGGCCCTCACGGGCGCGTGGAACGACCTCGGGCAGCTCGCGCCCGACGGCGCGCCCGTCGCGTGCTGGTCCGGCACCGGTCAAAGTGGTGACGATCCAGCGGGCCTCTTTGACGCCGACCCGCGCTCGTGGGGCCCGGCGGCCCTCGCGGCCCTCACGTCATTCGTTGACGATCGCGTATTGCCCGAGATTGCCAGGAGCGCGGGCCAGCTCTGGCTCCGCCCGCACGCGCGGCACGTGCTCTGCGACAGCGTCCGGGCCGAGCGTTTCGTCGTGCCGCGAGCAACGCGGGGGCTGCGATTGCTGGCAGATCCGACCGCGCTGCTCACGCGGGCGATGCTCGCGCGGGCTGATGACCACTACGAGCGGGCGATGGAGTCGATCACGCGCGTCAGCGCCGCCGGGGCGCTCGGTGCCGTGGTCATCTCCAACATCGCCCGCGCCACCGACGATGAGCCCGGCGGCGCGGTCATCGTGCCCCCCGCAGACTCGCTGGCCGATCCCGAAGCCTTCACCGCCGACGACGGTGCTGCGCTGCGACCGGCGGCGCTGCACAAGGGCGTCATCGACCCCCAGCACATCATCGCCGCCATGGCCCGCTGGCTGGATCCTGAGGCGCCGATTGTGCTCATCGACGACGACGCCGACGCCCAGCTCGACCTGCTCCGCCGCGGCGGGATCCCGATCTAGGCCGAAGGTGCCGGGGATCCAGGTCCAGCGTCGCCCTCGATTCGGTTCTACGCTTGCCAGTCATTCACCGATCAGGAGCCCGACGTGAGCACCGCCAAGCCGACCCTCGACCATCCGATGTTCGCAATCCTCAAGGGCGCGTTCCCCCAGAAGAAGTTTCGCGCAACTGAGTACCGCGGCACATCCACGCTCATCGTCGACGCGACCGACCTGCACGAGGTCATGGCGTTCCTGAAGAGCGACCCGCGCTGCGCGTTTGATTTCCTCAGCGATGTCGCGGGGATGGATTACCTGAACTACCCCGCCGCGATGCCCGGCCGCTTCGGCGTGGTGTACAACGTTTGCTCGCTGGATCGTGACGATCGCTTCTTCGTCAAGGTCTTTTTGGACCCATCGATTCCCACCGACGGCATCGTCGAAGACCCGGCGCTCTATCTGGACAGCGTCACCGACCTGTGGGCCGGTGCCGAGTGGATGGAGCGCGAGGTCTACGACATGTTCGGCATCCGCTTCCGCAATCACCCGGACCTTCGCCGCATCCTGACGTGGGAGGACTACCCCGCCCACCCGCTCCGTAAGGACTACCCGCTCCGCGGCCGCGGCGAGCGCGAGTCGTACCGTGTCATCGACCGCACCGACGCGTGAGCGCCGTGCCATCGAAGTGGTGCCACACCACTTCGATCGATGCGGGCTGTGCGTGCGTGTGCTTCCTATTGAAATCCAACGGAGTCCAGAGCGCAAGCTCTGGTTTCAACCGTGGACATTGGACATCGGAGTACACAGAGGACGCAGGGATTACAGGGTCGCACTCAGGGATCCCTTGATCCCTCGGTCCCTCGGTCCCTTCCCCCTCAGCTCGCTTCAGCGCGAGGATGCGCCTGGTCGTACGCCTGCTTCAGGCGCTGGGCGGTCAGGTGCGTGTAGACCTGCGTAGTGCTCAGGCTCTGGTGGCCCAAGAGTTCCTGGACGCTGCGGAGGTCGGCGCCGTTTTCCAGC
>JAIEQQ010000272.1 GCA_019747615.1 Phycisphaerales bacterium | reverse complement strand
CCACGCGTATATCGATGGTGGCGTGATTTCTCAGCAGTCGATCACGTACGAGTCGCTGAAGCCGAGCATGAAGTACACCCACGCCGTCGCCGACGGGCTGAACCCCTGGGGCGAGGTGCTCATGCACATCAAACGCTCGCACGCGCTGATGGAGAAGACCTACGAGCTGGAGAAAGACGGCAAGTTCAAACAAGACGAGGGCAAGCAGTTCATCGGCCGCCGCCTGATGGACGCCGGCGACATGCTCGCGGCCCTCTACAACTCGGCTTGGAAGGCCAGCGAGCCGACGGCGAAGGACCTGAGCGATCTCATTCGGTACGACTCGTTCAACGTCGCGGAGCTGCCAGGCGGAGCGGGCGATGCGGCGGGGGCGCGGGGTGGGTCAACGACCGAGCAGATTCCGGCATCACCTTCCAAGCCGGTCGTCCCGGAGCAGCCGATCGTGAAGCCGGTAGCGCCGTGATCGCCCCGCGCCGCCACCGCGGTACGCGATCGTGTTTGTCGCTGTGCAACAAGGTCGCAACTCATGCGCGATCTGCCAACGAACAGCATCCAGCACCTGCCCACGACTGCACGCTGTCCGCAGTGCCGCTATTCGCTTGCCGGCTTGCCTCCAGACGATGAGAATCGTGTGACGTGTCCGGAGTGCGGAGCACGGCCGCGTGTGGCGACACGACCGAACATGTCCGCGGCGCAGCTGGCCGAAGCGCGACGGTACCGGGTCAACGTCCGAGCGAGTCTGATTCGAGCCGAAGCGCGGATTTTCCAAATGCT
Source organism: Phycisphaerales bacterium (assembly GCA_019747615.1). The sequence goes on along the minus strand of JAIEQQ010000272.1, from coordinate 6,039 downwards.
CTGCCTGATCGTGGCGATCGTGCTCGGGATGCTCTTAAGCGCACGCGTGCTCCTCGTCTCTCAGAGCCTGTGGCTCAGCGGGCTCGCCGGTGCCTCGGTGATCGTTGTTGCCGGTCTGGCATCGGTCTTCCTTGCTCGCTGGCTGATTCAACGAGGTATCGCCGCCTCCGCCGAAGAGCGCGGCGAGTGCCTTCGGTGCCTCTACGACCTCTGCGGGCTCCTCGCCGACGATCTCAATACTGTGACATGCCCCGAGTGCGGCGCGAGGCAACCGGTGGCGAAGCAAGTGAAATCGAAGCCCAATCTCCCAGCGCAACGACCCGAAGACGGGTCGGCAGCACGAGACTGAGCACCCCCCACTCTGCCACCCTGCCACTCCGCCACTCTGCCACTTCTTACCCTCTACCTTTCCGCTCATGCGTTTCACCTTCCTTGGCACCGGCACCTCCAGCGGCGTACCCGTCATCGCCTGCGATTGCGATGTGTGTACGTCCACCGACCCGCGCGACAACCGTCTGCGCTGCGGCGCAGCCCTGGAGTTCACCGACGCGCGCGGGCGCCCGCGCACCGTGCTGATCGACGCGACGCCGGACCTGCGCCAGCAGGCCCTGCGCCACAAGCTCGCTCGGTGCGACGCGATCCTGTTCACGCACAACCACGTTGATCACACGTTCGGACTTGACGAGGTTCGCCGATTTAACGCGGTGCAGCACTCGCCGATCGACATTTTCGCCGAGCCGCACACGCTGGAGCATCTCCGCCGCGTGTATGGGCACATTTTCGACGCGGCCCGGAACGTCAACGACTCGTTCGTCGCCAGCGTGATCCCGCGCGTGCTCGAGCCCGGTGTGCCGCTGGAGCTCTACGGCCTGAGAATCACGCCGCTGCGGTTCTTGCACGGCAAGCTGCCGATTCTGGGCTTCCGCATTGATTGGGCCAGCGGCAGGGGCGGCGGTGACCACGCGATGATCGAAGCGCCCGCGCCCCGCCCCGCAGAGGCGGGCCACCACACAGAGGCCAGCCTCCAGAGCCAGCCGCCATCCACCGCCCACTGGTGGCAAGACGACGCGCCCGAGCAACCGACGCGCACGACCGACGAACGCGCGGCGTCTGGATCCACGCCACGCGCTGCGTCTGTTCCCGTCTCAGAGCCACCACGACAGCCCCCTACTGCGTCCGGCGCGCTGGCGACTGCCGCGCCGATCGACACCGATGCTCTCACACCCGAATCGCTCAAGCCGGCGCACGCCGATGCGCCGGTGCTGCCGCTGGCGTATTGCACCGATGTCAGCTCCATCCCGCCGGAGACCTGGCAACATCTCGACGGCCTGAACGTGCTGGCGATCGACGCCCTGCGCTATCGCCGGCACCCGACGCACTTCTGCTTCAACCAGGCGATCGAGGTCGCGCAGCGCGTGCGCCCTCGCCAAACGTACTTCATCCACATGACCCACGACATCGCCCACGCCGACGCCGAGCAGTCGCTCCCGGACGAGATCCGCCTCGCGTACGACGGTTTAGTGCTCACCGAGCGTTCCGACGCGCCGGCTGCACCGGTGCAGAGCGGATTCGGAGAGCGCCCATGAGCGACGCGCCCAAGCCAAAGAAGCCCGCAAGCGCGCGGAAGACCAAGCCCGACGCCGCGGCGCTCGACGACTCCCTCCTCCCCGCGCCGCCCGCAGATGCCAAGGGCTCACACGCACACGGCGCAGCCGCAATCCCAGACTCAGCGCCGCGCGTGCTGTTATTCACCGACGGTGCCTGCTCCGGCAACCCCGGCCCCGGCGGATGGGCGTACATCCTCAAGCACCCCGCCAGCGGCAAAGTCCGCAAAGACGCTGGGGGTCAGGCACTGACGACCAACAACCAGATGGAGCTCACCGGCGCGATCATGGGCCTCAAGGCGCTGACGCGCCCCAGCGTCGTCGAGCTCTACAGCGACTCTGAATACGTGCTGAAGGGTCTTCGCGAATGGGTCACCGGGTGGAAGAAGCGCGGCTGGAAAACCGCAGCGAAACAACCAGTGAAGAATCGCGAACTCTGGGAAGAGCTCGACAACCTCCGCAGCGGCCATCGCGTGACCATGCACTGGGTCCGCGGGCATGATGGTCACCCTGAAAACGAAGAATGCGACCAGATGGCGGTGCGTGCTGCACGCGTCGCATCTGGCAAGCCCGAGGCCGCGACGGGCGGATAACCGGTCTCGACAAAAACCGCCCCCACTCTGGAAACGAAGGCCCTTGGAAGGCTCTTCGTTGGCGATGTCACCCCCAGAGTGACCCGGCATCGAACACATGGCGACGTCGTAAGTGATGTCTGGGCTGCTCAAGACGCCCGAACACGCTCCACCGTCGCCCGTCCCGTGTTCGCCGCCTCGCACGCACCGCTGACATCTGGAGCCTCACCATGCAACTGAATCAAATGAATCGCGTCCGCCCGATCGTGTTGTCAAGCCTGATTGCCCTGACGCTCGCCGCCGGGCTCACGCGCCCCGCCTTCGGCGCGCCCGAAGACGCCGCAGCCCCCTCAGCCAACGCTCCCGCCGCGACCGCACCGACCCGCAACATCGCCAAGTGGAATCTCGACTCTGACGACAAACTCGCGGTCAGCGGCTACGACCCTGTGTCGTACTTCCCCGAGGGCGGCGGCAAGCCCGTCAAGGGCGACAAGAAGTTTGTGGCCACCGTCGGCGGTGTGAAGTATCAGTTCGCCAGCGCAAAGAACCGCGACGCCTTCAAGGCCAACCCGAGCAAGTACGAGCCGGCCTACGGCGGCTGGTGCGCGTGGGCCGTGCGTGATGGTGAGCAGGTCGAGGTTGACCCCAAGAGCTTCATCGTTCACGACAACCGACTGTTCCTCTTCTATGACGGCTTCTTCGGCGATACCCGCGCCAAGTGGATCAAGCTGAACCATGCCCAGGAAGAAGCCAAAGCCAACACGCAGTGGAAGAAGATCAGCGGCGAGAGCGCCCCGATGCCGATGACCGACAAGCCCGCCGCGGGCACGCTGAAGGTCAAGCTCGACGAGGTCTCCGCCAAGTACGCCGCGAAGATCACCCCGGAGCAAGCCGCGGCTCAGAAACGCGGCATCGAAGAAGTCCGCGTAAGTCTCGCAACGACAAAGAAGCTCGGCGTCGGCGATCTCGCACCAAGCTTCGAACTGCCTGATGCCAACGGCAAGCCCGCAACACTCAAGTCCATGCTCGCGCAAGGCCCCGTCGTCGTGACGTTCTATCGCGGCGGCTGGTGCCCCTACTGCAACATCCAGCTCCACGAGTATCAGCAGATCCTCCCGGAGATCAAGGCGATGGGCGCGCAGCTCGTTGCGATCTCACCCGAGAAGCCCGATCAGTCGCTGTCGACCGCTGAGAAGAACAAGCTGGAGTTCAGCGTACTTTCGGACGCGGGCAGCAAAGCCGCGGACACCTTCGGCATCGCTTATGAACTCACGCCAAGCATCGCGCCGATGGCGCCGATGCTCAAGGAGCACAACGCCGAAGGCACAAAGCTCCCGCTCAGCGCGACGTACGTGATCAATCGCGACGGCAAGATCGCCTACGCGTTCGTGAACGAAGACTACCGCGTGCGTGCCGAGCCGACCGAGATCCTTGCGGCCCTGAAATCGCTCTCTTCAACCAAGTAAGGTCAACCGCGCTCACGCGTGCCCAACGATGTCTGTGTTTGGAATACGTTTCAAGTCTGCCCAACCGGTGTTCTCGCTCATCAGAGAGAACTGCAATGAACTCGATCGCGACCAACATGCCCGCCTCCCGCCCGACACTCATCTCGACGATCGCTCCTCGCTGCGGCACGCTCTCGATGCCGGCCAAGATCGGCGCCTGGGTCTTGCAAGTCAGCGCGGCGGTGATCCTCGGCCAGACTCTGTTCTTCAAGTTCACCGCGGCGCCCGAGCCGGTCTACATCTTCACCAAGCTCGGAGCCGAACCCTGGGGCCGCATCGGCTCCGGTGTTGCCGAACTGATCACGGTGGTGCTCCTGCTGACCCCGCGAACCGCTGTCCTGGGTGCGATCCTCGCGCTGGGCACCATGGCCGGCGCGATCGCATCGCATCTCGGGCCGCTGGGCATCGTCATCACCGTCAACGGTGAGAGTGACGGCGGCACGCTCTTCGGCCTTGCTCTCGGCGTGACTGTCGCGGCGATCGGCGTGCTTGTGCTCCGTCGCTCGCAGTTGTTCGCCACGATCAGCGGCGTGCGCGCCATGCTCCTGAACCGTCCCGCTCACTAACCCCACGTCCCCTACATTTCATCGAATCGTTACTCGGCCTCTTCTCGGCGCATGTCTGACTTCTCAACAGCCCCCGATCCGACTTTGCTCGACGAACTTCGTCAAGGGTTGCCACGCGCGCAAGAGCGGTTCGTCCACGGCGTGGGGCCGACGTTGCTCGCGGTCGCACGCCGGATGCTCTCTCGCGAAGAGGACGCACGCGACGCGGTTCAAGACGCGTTCCTCAGCGCCTTCAAATCACTTCACACATTCGACGGCCGGTCTCAAGTGTCGACGTGGTTCCACCGAATCCTGATTAACGTCTGCCTCATGAAGCTCCGGTCGCGGAAGCGACGCCCCGAACGCCCGATCTCTGACTTCCTGCTGACGTACGTCGAAGACGGACACCAGACCGTCTCGACTCCCAAGTGGCCTGACATTGATCGCGATGAACCGACATTGCCGGGCAAGTTGAGCGAGAAAGTCCGTGCACAGTTCGAGCAGCTTCCCGAGTCGCATCGCGTTGTCATCATGCTGCGAGACATCGAGGGGCTCAGCACAGAAGAGACCGCCGCGGCGCTGGAGATCACCACCGACGCCGTCAAAACCCGACTTCATCGCGCTCGGCAGGCACTGCGGGCGCTCCTGGAACCAATCGTCCTCGCAGAACGGGAATCCGACTGATGTTCAACCCAAGCACATTCAACTCAGGGCCCGACGGCATCACCTGCCGCGACGTGATCGAGACGCTGATGGCGTACATCGATGGCGAGCTCTCGCCGCACGATCGCGCTGAGATCGAGAAGCACCTGAGCATCTGCCGCTCCTGCGTGAACTATCTGGAGAGCTATCGCGCCTCCATTCGCGCCGCGGCTGAGGCCATGCGTTCGCACTCGCCGCCGACGCCGATGCCCGACGATCTCGTTCGTGCGATTCTCGAAGCTCGGAACACGTTCGATCGTCCGGCTTCGACGTCATCAAGTCCGCCGCGTGCTGCCGCTGATGAATCGCCCGGCCAATCGACACCGCACCCGCCATAAAACCCGTAACCATCAACCCCTTTACCATCACGGCCGAACATTACCGATCTGTACCGAATCACACCGCCTTCTGTGATCATCGACACCATCAACGCCATCACGCTGCTCGTCTCGCTGTACGCCCTGATCGGTATCACGGTCGGTGCCGCGTTCGTCGCGCGCGCTGTTGATCGGCTTGACCACAGCGCGATCGGTGCCGGTCTCATGTTCCGATTGGCGATCTTCCCAGCCGCCGCGGCTCTGTGGCCGGTGACGCTGCGCTTGATGGCCAACGCGAACGCAGGCGCCCTGCGCCATCATGGCACCGCGGGCGGACGCCCCGACACCGGCGAGCATCATCGAAGCACCGGGGGCACGCGATGACACGCCGTCAGCGACTCGGCCATCTCGCCTGCTGGATCGTCGCGCCGGGCGTCGTGGTCGCGATCATCCTCATCGGCTGGCAACAGCGCGATCAACGCGTTCGTCGCCTCGATGAGCCCTCCCCGACCCGCGCCGCAATCTCACCGGCATCGAGCACTGCCCCAGGACCCGGCACCGGGGGCCACCCATGAGCGTCGGCTATCGCGCGATCCAGTGGAGCCGCCCGAAGGTCGTGTACGACCTTGGCGCGATCGGCGTTGTCGTGGTCTTTCTCGCCGCCTATGTCCTTGCCAGCCGTCTCTCGCTGGACGCAGCGAATACGCCCAGCGACGAAGTGCTCGCCATCTCGGCGCTCGGCGCGTGCGCGGTCACGCTGTTGCACGTGGTGCTGGCGATCGGCCAGATCGGAA
>JAIEQQ010000471.1 GCA_019747615.1 Phycisphaerales bacterium | reverse complement strand
AGATGAACTACTCGTCCACGACGAACATCAACTTCATCATCGACGGCAGCGCTGAGCCCGTGCCGTTCGCCGGCCAGAACTATGCCGCCGCCCGGATGGAGATGCAGTTGTTCATCGGCGTGTCGACGACCAGCGCTGGCGTCACCCAGGCCGCCGTCCTGCCGAACTCGTTCTTCCGCATCTATGACAGCAGCGTCGGCACCGGCGCCAACGCCACTATCCTCCGTGGCGATGCCAACGGTGGTGCGTTCATCCGCTTCGGCGGCACGAACTCGGTGCTCTTGTCGGACATCTCCGGCTTCACCTACACCTTCGGCACCATCCTGCAGAACCTGCTGGTCTCGACCGGCAACGCGGCCAGCATCCCCGCTGCCCCGCAGGAAGCCGTCTTCACGATCACCGACGTCCTCACCGGTCGTAACCCCAACGGCGGCTTCGCGCCCCTGATCGGGCCCGGCGGCGTGATCTCCAGCTTCGCTGCCAACACCTCGTTCTCCGGCAACACCGCCACCGTCCCGACCCCCGGCGCTCTGGCGCTCGTGGGCATCGGCGGCCTCGTGGCTGCTCGCCGCCGTCGCGCCTGATACCAGGCACGTCGGACCTTGATGCGGGCCTCGGTCCGTGTCACAGAGAGTGAACCGTTTCATCGTCGACACTCAAAGCGGGTCTGCCCACGGGCAGGCCCGCTTCTGTTTTTGGTCCGGTACGCACTGCCCGATTCTTCCCCCCCACCCACGCCGCGCCCCAAACCCGCGAACCCTCGGCCTATCAGATCCGCTCGTCGAGCAACCGCTCGACCGCCCGTTGCACGAGCCGCAGCACCCCCTCATGGGCCTCCCGGTGCGTCCGGCCCGAGACCGCCGCCGCCTCGGCGCGCGTGCGAACGTCCGCTTCGGTCAGCCGAACGTCGTAGACCTTCACGCCCCCCACTCCTTCGCCGGTGTTCGTCAGCGTGATTTGGGCGATCGTCTCACGCCGCGTCGCGTCGCCGCCGGGTAGTCTGCTGATCTGGATCTCAATCATGGCGCAGCATACGGCACAACGCCGCCGACGGCGGGTGTCGATCGCTCCAACAATCCAGCATGGCCATTTTCTTCACGGCCGATACCCACTTCGGCCACGCCAACATCATCAAGCACTGTCGCCGGCCGTTCGCCGACGCAGACTCGATGGACGCGGCGATCATCGATCGGATCAACGCCGTCGTCGGGCCAGACGATTGGCTGTATCACCTGGGCGACTTCAGCTTTCGCGGCGGCGATCCAGCTGCGTACCGCGCCCGGATTCGTTGCAGGAACATCGTGCTCGTCGTGGGCAACCACGACCCGTGTTTCGCTGATGGCAGCGCCAAGCCGAGCTTTGCTAAGCTCTTCAAGTCCGTCCACAGGCTGCTGAATGTCAAGGTGCAGGTCGATGGACAGCCGCGGCTTGTGGTGCTGTGTCACTACGCCATGCGCGTGTGGGATCGAAGCCACCACGGATCGTGGCACCTCTTTGGCCACAGTCACGGGAGTCTGCCGGACGATCCGCACGCGCTGTCCTGGGATGTCGGGGTGGATGTCAACGAGTTCTCGCCGCTCAGCGTGGCTCGCATTGCGGCGATCATGTCCAAGAAGCGATTCGTGGCCGTGGACCATCATCGTCCGACGATCGCGGATGCTGAAAGCGCAGAGGGAGAAGCGTGAGCGACATCGAGGGAGCCAGTACGCGATTCCTCTACGTGACCGATCTGCACGGCGATCCGCGGGCGTACGCGGCGCTGCCGGATCTGTGCGATCAGCACGGGGTTCGGATCATCGTTCAGGGCGGTGACATGCTGCCCAAGGGCCGCGATATGTTCGCGTCGCAGCGAGAGTTTCTGAGCGTGTCCCTGCCGGCGTGTCTGGATCGGTGCGCCGACGCGGGCGTCACGTTCTTCGGTCTGTTTGGGAATGACGACCTCCGTGCTGTTCATGACGACTGGCTCGCGCTGACTCGCGCAAGGCCCGGGGTGCATGACCTCGCCGAGCGGTGGTACACGCTGCCCGGTGGGTTCACGATCCGAGGGTGCTCGTGGGTCCCGGACTATCTGTTCGGTCTCAAGGACTGGTGCCTGCGTGATCGGGCGGACGCGGCGCCGGTGCTCACGCGCGGGCGGTCGATCGTCACCTCAGCGGACGGCGTTACAGAGATTGCCGATCCTGTGGCGTTCTTCGCCGCCAGGCCAACGCTCGAGGAGCACCTGGACTCACTCGTCGGCCCCGCAGACCGGATGGCGCGGGCGGTCATGGTCAGCCACGCGCCGCCGGCACAGCTCGGCCTTGGCAGGCTCTGGAACGGCGAGGACGTCGGCTCGAAGTCGGTCCACGCGTGGGTCTCGCGGCATCAGCCGTTGCTCACGCTCTCGGGGCACATTCACGAGAGCCCCGATGTCGGCATGGCGATGCACGGCGCCCCGCTGCACACCGCGGCGGTCGGGCGCACGACCTGCCATCAACCGGGGCAAGACCTGCCCTACACGCTGAGCTATTCGGTCGTCGAGTTATCGGCAAGCGCGGACAAGGCTGTGAGCATTCAGTGGAGGCGATTGCCGTTGCTCACGCGGCGCGGGCTCTGATCGTTCCTTCGCATTTGCCACGCACGCCGCACGCGGTCGAGAGGGCGCACTGTGGCCGCCGGCCGGTGGTGCGTGCTCGGAGTTTTTCGCAACATCGGGCACGATCACGAGCAATAGACGGCCGCGACCATCGTTGGGCGTTGCGAGGCGACGCGACTTCCCGAGGCGATTTGCCGCGCTGGGTCGATCGGCATCCCTCGGTCTTGACAGGAGATTTGAAGTGATCGATCAGTCACCGGCGATCGCGAATGACACGGATTCCTCAGCGGGTGCGCGGCTCTCGCCCGGATCGCGGCTTGCTGGCGTCGCACTGAAAGATGGCGCTCACAGCGTCATCGCCGTCCAACCCATCGAAGCCGGGGAGGCAATCCTCACGATCCACGGCGTCTTCGTCGAACATCCCTCGATGTACTCCATCCAAGTTGACGACGCGCTGCATATCGAACTGCCCGGCGTCAAGGGCCTCACCAGCGACCCGGATCGTCACCCCTGGCGATATCTGAATCACTCGTGCGAGCCGAACGCGGCCCTGTCCGGCCTGACGCTCGTGGCGCTCAAACCCATCAAGCGATGGGAGCAGATCACCTTCGACTACAATACCACCGAGTACGAGATGTCCACGCCCTTCGGCTGCGTCTGCGGCCACTGCGGCGGCGCGATCATCCGTGGGTTCAAGTTTCTCGAAGCGGACCACCAGCGGCGGCTCTATCCTCGGCTCGCCGACTACTTGCGTCGAAAGCTGGACGGCGATGGGATCTGCTGAGCGATGGCCGAACCACATCCGCCCGTGCCTCGGTTGCTCCAAGAGTTCATTGATCTCACGGCTGGCGCGCATCCAGCCGTGATCGCTGTCGATGTCCCGCCAGGCCCGGGCAGACCCGATCGGATCGTGCGGACATACGCGGAGTTGGTCGCTGAGGCCGATGCGCTGGCGGCGACAATCTCGCCCTTGGTTTCGCCGGATGATGTGGTTGGCGTTTTGCTGCCGCGCAGCTCGCACTGGGTGTATGTGGCGCAGCTTGCGGTGCTGAAGGCGGGCGGGGCGTTCACGTGCATCGACCCGGTCTTCCCCGATGCACACGTTCGCGCGGTCCTCGTCGATGGCGATGTCACGGTCGTGCTGACGGATCACGCCGGGGTGGCCAGAGTGCAGGCTTCGGGCGCGGATGTTGCTCACGTGATCGATGTCGTCACGTCCAGCAGCGATGCCCCCCCACCCCCCCCAACCCCCCGACCGTCACCGGTGCCAACGCCGTCCGAAGCATCAGCAACGCCCAAGCCTGAGAATCTGGCCTACGTCATATACACCTCCGGCACCACCGGCGCGCCCAAGGGGGTGATGATCGAGCATCGCTCCATCGTCAACCTCGTCGCGTCGGATCTCGATGAGTTCGGTCTGAAACCGGGCGATCGCGTCGGGCAGGGCTCATCCGCGGCGTACGACTCCTCCATCGAAGAGACATGGCTCGCGTTCGCGTCGGGCGCGACGCTTGTCGTCATGGACGATCACACCAGCCGAATGGGACCGGACTTGGTCCCCTGGCTGCGAGACGAACGCATCAGCGTGTTCTGCCCGCCGCCGACGCTGCTGCGGACCACCGGCTGTCAAGACCCTCAGCACGCGCTGCCCGATTTGCGACTGCTCTACGTTGGTGGCGAGGCGCTCACCGAGGATCTTGCCGAGCGCTGGGCCCGTGGGCGGCGCCTCGTGAACGGCTACGGGCCAACCGAATGCACCGTCACCGTCGTGCGTGGCGATGTGCTGCCGGGACGCGCCGTGACGATCGGTCGGCCTGTGCCCGGCCACGAAGCGTGGGTGCTCGATTCGCACCTCAACGAAGTCGCCGACGGCGAATCGGGCGAGCTCTGCCTCACCGGCATCGGCCTCGCCCGGGGATATCGACATCGCGACGAGGTGACGCGCGAGAAGTTCCCGGAGCACCCGCGCCTGGGGCGCGTGTATCGCACCGGCGATCTTGTTCGGCGCGAGCCCGATGGCGAGCTGGTGTACCTCGGACGCATCGACGCGCAGGTCAAGCTGCGCGGATACCGGATCGAGCTGGAAGCGATCGAGGCGAAGCTCGCCGAGTGCGTGGGCGTGCGCGAGGCGGGCTGCCGCGTGCAGGGGCAGGCGGCCGATGGCAGTGACGCGCTACTCGTTGCCCACGTTGTGGCGACTGACGCCGATGCACCGCCGCAGTTCGGCGCGATCAAGGATGCGTTGCGTGCGGTTCTCCCTCCGTACATGGTGCCGTCGCGAATGGCGTTGATCGACTCGCTGCCTCGCAGCATCGGCGCCAAGGTTGACCGCAAGCGACTGCCGCACATCGCGCCCAGTGCTCATGAACAAGCACGCCACGTCGAGCTTCCAGCGAACGACATCGAGGCCAAGATCGTCGCCTCGTTCGCCTCGGCTCTACGGCTGAGCGGGCCGATCTCGACAACTGACGATTTCTTCGTGGACCTTGGTGGCGACTCGCTCTCGGCGGTGGCGGTCATCTGCTCGCTGCGAGAGAGCCCCGCCACGGCGCCGGTCACGACCCGCGATCTGTACGAAGCGCGGACCGCGTCGGCGCTTGCGAGGCGGCTGACGGGCGACCGAGAGACGCGATCGCTCGCGCCGCCGCGGGCGCGGGGCGTAGACGCGGGCGTGGCGCATCACGCCTGGACAACCGCGGCGCAGTGCGCCTGGCTGGTGCTGAAGCTTCTGGTGGTCAGCGCGGCGGCGACCGGCGTCGCGTTTGATCTGTTGCCGCTGCTGCTGGATCGCGTGGGCCTCGTCGGCACGGTCCTGCTCCAGATCCCGCTCGTCGTTGTTGGTATGTTCGTTTACCTCGCATCCACCGTCGCGCTGACGGTGTTTTTGAAGTGGGCGCTGATCGGTCGCTACCGCCGAATCCGAACGCGAGTGTGGAGCGGCGAGTACCTGCGACACTGGATCGTTCAGAACGCGGCCAGGTCCATTCCGTGGACATTGCTCGCCGGCACGACGGCGTACGGCGTCGTGCTGCGGATGCTCGGTGCAACGATCGGCCGGCGTGTCCACATCCATCGCGGGGTCAATCTCCAGCATGGCGGCTGGGATCTGCTCTCGATCGGCGACGACGTCACACTCTCTCGCGATGTGCACATCGGCTTGGTCACCCTTGAGGACGGCTGCCTGTGCATCGGTCCCGTGCGCATCGGTGATCGCGCGACGCTGGACATCCGCGCCAATGTCGGCAGCGACACCACGATCGAAGCCGATGGCTTCCTGGCCGCGCTCTCGTGGCTCCCCGACGGAGGGCGGATCGGTGCCGGAGAACGATGGGATGGCGTGCCCGCCTCACTCAGCGGCCCGTCGCCCGCGACGCCGACGCCGACAACCTCCGGTTCACTTCACCCGACGACCTACTCGCTGCTGCACCTGCTCGCGGTCGGCACCATCGGCGCCGCAACGCTGACGCCAGCGCTCGTCAGCACCTTCGTCCTCGCATGGATCTTCGGCGTCTCCACCGAGCGCGTCGAGGCGTGGCTCGCGGCACCCGCGTGGTCGGTCGGGTCAGTTGCGCTACTGATCGCGATGGCGGCGATCTCGGTGCCAATCTGGCTCGTCTTCATCGCGTTCTGCGTCCGCTGCGCCGGGCGCGTGCGGCCCGGGGTGATCAACCGTTGGAGCCTCGCCTATCTCCGCGTGTGGCTGAAGACCAGCGCTGTCGAATCTTCGGGCCTCTGGCTCACCGGGACGCTCTTCTGGCCCCTGTGGCTGCGCCTGGCGGGGATGAAGGTCGGGCGCGGCTGCGAGATCAGCACCATCTCCGATGTCGTCCCGGAGAACATCGCCATCGGCGCCGGGACGTTCTTCGCCGACGGGATCTATCTCGGTGCCCCTGTCATCCATCGCGGCACCGTCACGATCCGTGATACGTCGCTCGGACGCGCGACGTTTCTGGGCAACCATGTCGTCATCCCCGCCGGCGCCGCGTTGCCCGATGACTTCTTCATCGGCGTCTGCACGGTTGCCGATGGGTCGCGTGCCCGCGCCGGGAGTTCCTGGTTCGGGCATCCGCCGCTGGAACTTCCGCGACGAGAGGTCATCAGCGTCGATCCGCGCTTGACCCATACGCCGAGCGCGCTGCGATACAGCAATCGGCTGTTCTGGGAGTCGCTGCGATTCGCGCTCCCG
>JAIEQQ010000021.1 GCA_019747615.1 Phycisphaerales bacterium | reverse complement strand
CCGGGATGAACGCGAAGTCATCGACATCCAAGAAGACGGGAAGAAGTCCCTCCGTCGCCAAGCTCCGTACGAGATCACGCAAGGGCGAAGAGTGATCGCTCCGGCGCCGCCGACACCATCTGCGCCTCGTGATCCAGCAGCCACCGCTTTCGATCGAGCCCGCCGGCGTAGCCACCAAGCCCCCCACCGCTGGCGATCACGCGATGGCACGGAATGATGATCGCCAAGCGATTCCTCGAGTTGGCACCGCCGACGGCGCGCGTCGCCTCCGGATTCGAAAGGTCGCGTGCCAACTCCGCGTAGCTGCGCGTTTGACCGATCGGAATCCGCTGAAGCCGCTCCCACACCGCCCGCTGAAACTCGGTGCCCTCAATCTGGAGCGGGATCGTGAACTCGCGGCGCGAGCCCGCGAAGTACTCGCCAAGCTCCGCGGCCGTGCGTGTCAGCACCGCACTCTCGCGCTCAACGACGCCGGCAGTCAATCTCGTGCAAAGCAACGCAATCTCGGTCTCAAGCTCGTGGCGATCGTGAAACTCCAGCAAGCACAACCGCTCATCAACCGCCATCGCGACCATCTCGCCCAGCGGCGTGCCGAAGCGGTGGGTGTGAAGGACGCGCGATGGCGAGTGATTACTCAAAGTGGCAAAGTGGCAAAGTGGCGAAGTGGCGAAGTGGCGAAGTGGCGAAGTGGCAGAGTGGCGAAGCGGCACGGGCGGTCGCCGCGGCCACATCTCGCGTCACACACCTCTCGACCCACTCGCGTCTCGCGTCTCGCGACTTCAATATGCCCGGCAAGAGTCGAACCTGCAACCTTCGCCTTCGGAGGGCGACGCTCTATCCAATTGAGCTACGGGCACGCGTATCTTCAGCGGCTCATGCTAAGGCCCCTGCGCGAGATTGGCAAACCGGCGAGGGATTGATCACATACGCTCACGGCCCATGGCCGACAGGCACGCAACCCACGCCGCTTCACACGCCGCCACGGCGCCGCTCTGGGCGGTGCTGGCCTTCACGTGGGTCAACTCCATGGCCTCGGGCATCCCGTACAACGGGATCTTCTTCATCACCAAGAACGTCTACAACTTCTCGCCCCTGCTCAACTGTCTCATGGGCGTGCTGCTGGGGATCACGTATGTCGCCGGGGCGCTGGCCACCGGGCCGCTGCTGCGCAGGCTCATCGCACGAGGCGTCTTCCGCGGCCCGCGCGATGCGCTCCTGGCGCTGTCGATCGTGATGGGTTTGCTGTGTTTGCTGCCGCTGGGGGCGTTCTTCGCGGTTGCTCCGGCGGAGCGGGCCGGCACCTCGTGGTCGGTCTGGGTGTTCATGGCGCTGTACTCGGCGCTCTGCGGCGGCTTCTGGCCCGTGGTCGAGTCGTTCCTCTCCGGCGGGCGAAACAGCGTCGAGCTTCGCAGCGCCACCGGCACGTTCAACGTCACGTGGTCCAGCGCGCTGGTGGTCAGCCTGTGGGCCATGGTGCCCTTCGCCGCCGAGGGGCAGGCGATGGCCTTGGGCGTCTCGGCGTTCATGCACCTGGCCTCGGTCTCGGTGCTCTTCTTCCTGCCCATGCACCCCGGCGCACACCCGCAGGAGCAGCACGCGGTCCCGCCGATCTATCGCCCGCTGCTGCGCGTGCATCGCGTGCTGCTGCCCACCGCTTATATGGTGATGTACGCGCTCTCGCCGGTGTTGCCGGACCTGGTCGCTCGCCTCGGCGTGGCCGATCGCTGGGGCCCGGCCCTGGGCTCGGTGTGGATCGCGGCACGCGTCGCGACGTTCGGCCTCTTGCAACGCTGGCACGGTTGGCACGGGCGCTGGACCGCGCCGACGGTCGGCACCGGGCTGTTGCTCGCGGGATTTGTCCTCTCGATGGTGTCCCCCTTGATCGGGGCCGGCCTGCCGGGGGTTGCCGCGCTGGTGGTCGGGCTCATCGCGTTTGGCTGCGGGGCGGCGACGATCTACTGCGGCGCGCTGTACTACGCGATGGAGGTCGGCTCGGCGGAGGTCGAGGCCGGCGGGATGCACGAGGCCATGATTGGGGTGGGCTATACGCTGGGGCCGATCTGCGGGCTCGTGCCCGCTGCGATGGCGACGCCGGCATTAATGTCAAGTGGAACCATGATGACGCCTGGGCAAGCGGGAGTGGCGACGGCGGGCACCGTCGGCGCTCTGGCGGCGGTGGCGATCGGCGCGGCTTGGCGCACCGCGAATCGGCCAGAAAATCCGCCCGATATCCGCAGGGCGGACATCTAGAAGACCCGGTACGCTGATGCTCGGCAGGGTAACAGACGACGATTCCCACGTCGGGAATCACCACGGAACTCTCCGGGCTTCAAAAACGATCCGCCCGCCCGCGTCGTATACACGGTTGAATCGATCGAAATCCGCCCGCCAGGTACAACCCGAACGCTTCGTACCCATAGGACCATCCATGAAGCACCGTCTGATGAACCGCCTCGCACCGCTCGCGCTCGTGGCCGGACTGCTGATCTCGATCTCGCCCGCGCTCGGCCAGAAGAACGCCCCCACGGCACCTTCCGCACCCCCCGCCCCCCCCACACCCGTCGCACCGGCCGCCCCCCCCGCGCCCGCCGCGCCGGCGCAATCCCCTGCGACGCCCATGGGCGGCGGTACGTTGCTGAGCGAATTGTCAGACAAGGAATGGGCCGCGGCGAAGGCGGGCGACTTTGATCGCCTGCTGACAAGCGTCGCAACGCCCAGCGCGGATGATCCAACGCTGTCACTGCTGCGGGGGGATATCGAGGCCCTGCGGACAAGCATCCAGAAGCGCGAATCGATGCGCGCCGCCCGCGTCGCCAAGGCCGGCGCTGATCTCGATGAGCAGCTCGCCGCGACGCCGACGCCCGCGAGCATCTCCGACGCGCTCAAGCACTCGATCGAGCTGCACGAGCTCGCGCCCGACGCCGCGGCGAAGGCGGCGGTCCTCGGCTCGGCTCGGGTCCAATCGGCGATCAAGCTGGGCGAAGAAGCCGCGCGTCGCATGGAGAGCGAGGGGCAGTGGCTCATGGCTGGCGAGCTCTTCAGCCGCCTGAACGTGCTGCTTGATGTTGACGGGCGGTTCAAGGCCGACACGCGGCGCATCGGCGATCGCCTGGCGATGCTCCGGCTCTACGCCCCCAAGCGCTTGTGGGAGCTTCGCAACGAGCGACGCGAGATCGAGCGCAAGCGCGATCCGAAGCTCGCGGCTCTGCCGCCGTTCAACAGCGTCGGCGAGGCGTTCCAGACCAAGCTCCGCGACCTGAAAGAGAACCTGCTGATCAACGCGATGGCGTTCGCCGCCGACCGCCATGTCGAGCGCATCGGCATGCGGAAGATGATCCTCGGCGGGCTTGAAGCCATCAAGACGATGGTCACCACGCCCGACCTGCGCGTCGCATTCCCCGGCTTGGATAGCGCCCGCGACCGCGAGATGATGCTCTCGTGGGTCAACACCAAGATCAAGGACGTTACCGACGCTCAGGGCGTACCCGATCGCTTCGCGCTGGCGGACGTGATCAACGACATGTTCAGCGCCAACCGCGCGAGCACGAAGATCCTCGAAGCGGCGCTCGTCCACGAGTTCGGCATCGGCGCCTTTGACACGCTCGACGAGTTCTCGGCGATCATCTGGCCCGACGAGCTGGCCCGCTTCAAGCGCATGACCGAGGCCTCGTTCCCCGGCGTGGGCATCCAGATCCAGCTTGACGAAGAGACCCAGATGATCAAGGTCGTGACGCCGATCCCCGGCTCACCGGCCCAGACCGCCGGCGTCATGCCGGGCGATTACATCAAGAAGATCAACGAGGATTCGGCCCTGGGCATGAGCCTTGACCAGGCGATCGAGCAGATCACCGGTCGGCCGGGCACCAAGGTGAAAATCACGATGGAGCGCGAGGGCCAGGACGTTGCGTTTGAGCTGACCCGCGCGACGATCCCGGTCTACTCCGTCAAGGGCTGGTCGCGCGAGGGCAAGGGCGACAACGAGTGGAACTTCACCATCGACTCGCAGACGGGCATCGGCTACATCCGCGTCACCGGCTTCAGCGACACCACGACGCGAGACCTGCATCGCGCGATCGCCAAGCTCAAGAAGACCGCGCTCAACGGGCTGGTCATCGATCTCCGCTTCAACCCCGGCGGGCTGCTGACCGAGGCGGTGAGCGTGTCCAACACGTTCGTCGATGCCGGCGAGATCGTTTATACCGAGCTGAACACCGGCGAGCGCGTCGAGACCCACGTCGCCGAGGCGGCCCGCGTCCGCCTCAGCGGCGTGCCGATCATCGTCCTCGTCAACGAGGGCTCCGCCAGCGCCTCAGAGATCGTCTCGGGCGCACTGCGCCACTACGCCGACGCCGGCAAGCTCAAGCTCCTGGTGCTGGGCAACCGCAGCTTCGGCAAGGGCTCAGTCCAGAACGTCGTCACGCTCGCCAACACCGCGGCGGTCAAGGTCACCACGCAGTACTACTACCTGCCCAACTGCAAGCTCATCCACCGGCGCGAGAAGGCCACAAGCTGGGGCGTTGATCCGCACCTGAAGGTGGACATGCTCCCGGGCCAGATCTCCGACGCGCTCATGCTCCGCAACGACGCGGACCTGCCGGCGAACGCCAAGCCCGTCGCCCGGCGCGTCACCCGCGACGAAGAGGACACGATGTACCGCGCGGACCCGAAGAACTTCCCGCCGAACCCGAATCAGCTCCTGACCGACGGCATCGACCTCCAGCTCCAGACCGCCGTCACACTGCTGCGGTCACAAATCTTGAGCAAGCAGCCGGCGCTGGCCGGTGGCGGCGCAGGCGGCAAGGACAAGACGCCGGGCTGATGGCTCCCGTGGGGCAGCCGTCCCGCCTGCCTCCCCGCAGACTTCCGGCGGACGCCGTGAGCTAACGGCTGACACGACCAAACGCGGGCGATGAGCCCGCGTTTTTCTTTGGCCGATCTCGAGCTCCCGTGTCAGCGTGATGATCCGTGGCGGTCCGACCGCTTTGCCACCAAACGGCAGGAAGGGCACCGAGAGTTTGACCGTCATCGAAACCGTACCAAGCTTCTGCGGCGCGATCGCTGAGAGCGGCGCTTCTTCGCCTCGCCTGATCGAGTACGGGTGCAACTGCGAGGCATAGGCCGTCCATTCCTTCTCAACGACCTCGACGCCATCGACGGTCACGCTGATCGGATTAAAGGCATTGAACGTCACGGGAAACGGATCGTCCGAATAGAGCGTCAGTTTGATTCTCCTCCCGGCTCGCGCACTGACGGGAACGCTCAGCCGAATGTCCAGAGGCTCTTGCTGGACTTTCGCTTCGAGTTCCGGCGAGAGCAGCCCAAACCGCCGCGCGTTTTGGAGCCAGCGTGAGGAGAGCGTCCGTGCGTAGCGGTCGGACTGGCGCGCTTCGAGCATCATCAGAGCGACCTGATCGGTCTCCGGGCCTGTCAACGGCCTGGACAAGAGCTCGTCATAGACCCATCCGGTGAGCTTGAAGACCCGAGCGTGCGCGACGAGCGCCGTCGTTGGCCAGCTCGCCGGCATCAACAGTTGCCCCCACGGCAAGACCAGCACCAAGAGCGGCAGAGCCGCCAGCGCTGCGCCGAGCGCGATGCGCGGCTTCGAGAATCTCACCGCACCGACGCGAAGCTGCCCGATCCAAGCGGTGGCGCACTCTGGACACAACCCCGGCGCCGCCGTCTCCGAGAAATCGAACTGATATTCGCACTTGGGACAATGGCGCGACGCCCCGACCCGACGCGTCAGCCCCCTGAGGATGAGCCCCATTCCAGAAGTCGTGGTGCCGATCATGAGTGCAGCAACCGGGAAGGTGCTCCAGTCGTTTGCGATGGCAACCGTGATGATGGGGACGACCATGACCATTGGCGTTGTCAGGACGACCGGAATCCAGATCGCACGCGATGCCCCATTCGTCACCCGCCTCAGCCGCCAAGCGCACATGATCGATGCACCGACCCAACCGAGCACCACGATCGCAGCGCCGACATATCGCATGATGTGCAAATCCGGTCGCGGGCGAAGCGGCTCGTGCTCGTGATCGCTCAGCATGATCAGGACGAGTCCGAGCAGCACGATGCCCGATGCGGGGAGCACTCGCGAGACCAACCACCTTCGAAGCGGCACCGGCGGCGCGACAGGACCCGTCGCGCCCGGAGTCAACGACGACGGCGGCGATGCAACGCCCGCCGCCGCGCGGTCGTCTTGATGTGTGCGAGACTCTGACACGACCATCTCCCCGAGTTGCCCCAGACGTCGCACGTCCCCGGCGAACCGCGTCCATGATATGAACGAGCGGTCGCGACCCAGACCGACCCACTGACCGCCATTCATTTCGTCAAGACATCAATCTCCCTCGCGATGCGGATCGTCTTCGATGGCTCGCCCCGAGTGGCCGCGGACTTCACAGGACGTAGCGTGATGACTACGGACACCTCGACGCGACCGGCCCGATTCGCGACCCCATCGGCAAAGCGAGGCTTGAATCCTCTGCTCGACGCTTGCGGGTCGAGCTCAAAGCGGTCGAACGTTTTCCCGATCACTGGCATCTTCACGCCGTCAACGAACAAATCAACGACGTCGACTTGATCGAACAGCAGAAGTCTCGACCTCCCCGGCCTGTAAAGCAACACCGGGAAGGGCTCGCCAACGACGGCGGCACTCGGAATACTGAGCCGCACGTCGGCATCCGCGGCTCGCACGCGGGCCTCGCTCTCCGCTGAGAGACTCCCGGCGAC
>JAIEQQ010000019.1 GCA_019747615.1 Phycisphaerales bacterium | reverse complement strand
CTACTACGAGATCACCAACGCCACGGGCGGGCTGAACAACCTGCCGGAGATCTTCATCAAAGAAGCCCGCACGATCAAACGCTCGCTCATCCAAGAGAGCGATCCTTTCAGCCCCACGCTGGCGTACATGAGCGAAGCGATGCGAGGCATCGCCACGCCCGTGCCCCCCATCACCGGCTATGTCGTCGGCGCTGATCGCGAGGGCCTCTCGCAAGTCGTGCTGCGCGGCAAAGAGAACGACCCGATCCTCGCTCAGTGGCAATACGGCCTCGGGCGCGTGGTCACATACACCAGCGACGCGACCGGCAAATGGTCCAAAGCCTGGGTCGGTTGGCCCCAGTATCGCGCGTTCTGGGAGCAGCACGTGCGCTGGGCCATGCGCCCCGTGGGCAGCCCAAACATCCGCGTCGTCACCGAAGATCGCGGCGAGATGACCGCCGTCGTCGTCGAGGCCCTCGACGAACAAGGCGAGCGGCTCAACTTCCTGCGGTGGCAGGGGCGCGTCGTCAAGCCCGATCTCACCTCCGGCACTGTTGACCTCCGCCAGGTCGCCCCCGGTCGCTACGAGGCCCTTGTGCCGACGACCCAGAGCGGCGCGTTCACGCTCAACATGGGCTATCAATCGAATGTTGACGGCAAGTCGCTGCGTGGCTCGGTGCAAGCCGCGATCACGCGTCCCTTCAGCGATGAGTTCCGCTCACTGCGCGACAACGAAGCACTGCTCAAGCAAGTCGCCGAGGAAACTGGCGGCACGGTCATGACCTTTGACGACGCAGCCAAAGCGGATCGCTCGCCTTGGCGGCGCGTCGGCGTGATCATGCCCGTGAGCCTGCAGCCGATCTTCCTCACCGTCGCGATGCTCGCGCTGGGCATGCTGCTGGTCGATGTCGCGATCCGGCGCGTTCGCATCGATGTCAAGGCGATGTGGAACGGTGCGGTGGGCATGCTGACACCCAAGGCCCGCGTCAAAGCCGGCGAGCAGATCGACGGCCTGCGAGCAGCCCGCGACAAGGCCCGCGGCCGCATCGACGCCCAGGGTGGACGCAACGAATCGTCGACGCCGCTGGCGAATGCGAGCGACGCAGCGACCATGGCCCAGCGTGCCTCGGGCTTCGCATCGGCAAAGTTCGACGCCAGTGCCGCGGACATCGCGGCGGCCAAGGGCCAATCAATCATCGACGCGCCACGCCCCGACGAACCGCAACGCGCGGCCCCGACTGCACCGGAAGCCAAGCCCGAAGATGAGGGCATGTCTCGATTGCTGAAGGCGAAGAAGAGAGCGCAGGAGGATCGGGGCGAGTAATGAACTCGTACACGGAGAAGACGGAGCGGCGCGGAGGTACGCGGAGTGAAGACCTGAGGTTGTGAGACTGAAGTGGCGGACGGGTGACGGGCTGAATGATGCTTGAAGATTCTCGTGAAGAGGTATCTACGGACCGTACTTGGAGCAGTTCGATGTCTCATGTGATCGACGACGGCAGCCAGATCGCCATGCCCGGGGCATGGCAGCAGTTGACAGGAACGATCATCGCCGCGGCGATCGAGGTGCACTCTGCGCTCGGGCCGGGCCTGCCCGAAAGGCTTTACGAGGAAGCAATGGAGATCGAACTGTCGGCCCGTTGCATTCCGATTCAACGGCAGAAGACGGTACAACTGTCGTTTAAGGGGCAGTCACTTTCACCGATGGTGTTGGATCTCGTTGTCGCGGAACTGGTCGTCATCGAACTCAAGGCCGTCGAAGTCGTCCACCCGGCGCACCTTGCACAGTTAGTCGGCTACATGCGCGCTTCCAAGCTTCCTCTTGGCCTCCTCTTGAACTTCAACGCGCCCCGACTGAAAGACGGCCTATTTCGCCGCATCAATCCCGACTCTCCGCTCTTCTCAACCTCGGAGGTCTTTCCTCTGCGTTCCTCAGTGTCCTCCGTGTACAAGTCTTGATTCTGGAGCCTGATCATGTCTGTAGCCGCCGACATCAATACGCCCGCCGAAGTGAAAGCTCGCTGCGAGGAGTTCCGCAAGATCTTCAAGTCGCTCAGCGACGAGATCGGCAAGGTCGTCGTCGGCCATCGACCGGTGGTCGAGGGCGTGCTCACCGCGCTCTTTGCCGGCGGCAACGTGCTGCTCGAGGGCGTTCCCGGCCTCGGCAAGACGCTGCTCGTTCGCACGCTGGCGCAGACGCTGAGCCTGCCCTTCAGCCGCATTCAGTTCACGCCCGACCTCATGCCCGCGGACGTTATCGGCACCAACATCGTCACCGAAGACCCGCAGACCGGACGCCGCGGCTTCCAGTTCCAGCGCGGCCCGATCTTCGCCCAGATCGTCCTGGCCGACGAAATCAACCGCGCCACGCCCAAGACGCAGTCGGCGCTTCTTGAGGCCATGCAGGAACGCAGCATCACCAGCGGCGGCACCACCTACAAACTCGATGCGCCGTTCCTCGTGCTCGCAACGCAGAACCCCATCGAGCAAGAGGGCACCTATCCGCTTCCCGAAGCACAGCTCGACCGCTTCCTGCTCAAGATCGTCGTCGGCTATTCACAGCTCGACGAGCTCATGACCATCCTGGACCGCACGACCGCCGGGCACAACCCGGAAGTGTCCAAGGTCATGGACGCGCCGGCGATCCTCGCGGCTCAGCAGCTCGTTCGCGAGACCTTCGTCGCGCCGCACGTCAAGCAGTTCGCCGCCCGCCTGGCGATGAGCACGCACCCCGGCGGCCGCTTCGCGCCCGAGATCACCAACAAGTATGTGCGCTGCGGTAGCTCCCCCCGCGGCGCCCAGGCCCTCATGCTCGCCGGCAAAGTCCGCGCCCTGATCGACGGTCGCTACCACGTGGGCAACGCGGACATCAAGGCCGTGGCGCAGGACTGCTTGCGGCACCGGCTGATCCTCAACTTCGAGGCCGAGGCGGATCGTGTGACCGCTGAGGACATCGTCAAGAAGCTGGTGGAGACTACGTCGACGGAGCCGGTGGCGGTGTGATTTGTGCGGTCGCCGGGAGCACAGATCGCGGAGGAACGGAGTGGAGCGGAGAGGTTGAGTGCATGTCTATACACCATCGCGACATTCCGGACTGGTTGAATGAGATGACCGAGCGCGTGATCGCGTCGGCGATGGAGGTTCACTCTGCGCTCGGGCCGGGATTGCTTGAGCGGCTGTACGAGGATGCGCTCACGCTCGAGTTCCGGTCCAGCAGCATTCCCTTCGCGCGCCAGCACTGCGTAAAGGTCGCGTACAAGGGCACACCGATCGGCGAGCAAATCCTTGATCTCGTTGTGGGCGGCCTCATCGTGGTTGAACTGAAGGCTGTCGAAGCCGTGCATGAGATCCACCTTCGCCAACTCGTCAGCTACATGCGTTCAGGCAGGATGCCAGTCGGTCTGATTCTGAATTTCAACACAGTCCAACTCAAAGCGGGCATCCACCGTCGAGTCCTCACCCAATTTCTTCCCCCTACGCCTCCAGTACAACTCATCGGTCAATCGATCTCGCAACACCCTCTCCGCTCCTCTCCGCAACCTCCGCGATCCTGACCTCCCATCAAGCACCAGAACAATGCAACGCCTCGAATCCCCAACCCGACCCACGAAGCTCGAGGAACTCCTGGACCCGCGCCTCGTCGCGCGCCTGTCGCAGCTTGACATCACCTCGCGCAAGATCCTCGCCGGCAAGCTCAAGGGCGAGCGTCGCTCCAAGCGCCGCGGCGAGTCCGTCGAGTTTGCCGATCATCGCGCGTACGTCGCCGGTGACGACCTGCGCCACATTGATTGGAACATCTTCGGTCGCCTCGATCGCCTGTTCCTCAAGCTCTTCCTGGAAGAAGAAGACCTCTCGCTGCACATCGTCATCGACTGCTCCGCGTCGCTGGATTGCGGCAACCCCAGCAAGTTTCTCCTGTGCCAGAAGCTCGCGTGCGCACTGGGCTACGTCTCGCTGGCCAATCTGCACCGCCTCACCGTCTCCACCATCGGCGGCCTCGACGCCGAGGGCACGCCGATGATCTCCTCGGCCATCCGCGATCTCCGCGGCCGCCGTCGCCTCCCCGACCTCGTCCGCTTCCTCACCACCCTCCGCCCCGGCGGCGGTGCGCCGTTCACCGAAGCCTGCAAACGCATCAGCGTCACGCGGCGGGGCAAGGGCGTCATGCTCGTCGTCAGCGATTACCTGATCAAAGAGGGCTACGACGACGGCCTGCGCATGCTCCTTGGCGGCGGCTACGACCTCTTCGCCATCCAAGTCCTCGCCCCGCAGGAGCTCGAGCCCGATATCGGCGGCGATCTCCGCCTCAAAGACACCGAAGATTCCGACCTCGCCGAAGTCACCATCACCGCTCCGCTCCTCAAGAAATACAAAGAGACCCTCGCGGCCTACTGCGCCCGCCTCCGCGAGTTCTGCGCTCGACGCGAGATCACCCTCCAAACCGTCCCCAGCAACACGCCCGTCGACGTGCTCGTGCTCGACTACCTGCGACGAAGGGGGATGCTGGCATGAACGGGAAGAAGTGGCAAAGTGGCAGAGTGGCACAGTGGCACAGTGACGCGCGACACGCGGCACTCGCGATCACTCCGACTCCTTTTCATGTTCATGTTCACGTTCGCCTCCCCACCCTGCCACTCTGCCACTCTGCCACTGTGCCACTTCTCTGCCTGCCACTTCCCCCGCACGGAGTGCGCGCATGACCTTCCTCACTTGGCAGACAGCCGCGGTGGCCGGCGCGATCGCGATCCCCTCGCTGGTGATCCTGTATTTCCTCAAGCTCCGCCGGCGTGATCTGGAGATCAGCTCGACGCTGCTCTGGCGCAAAGCGATCGAGGATCTCCAGGCCAACGCACCGTTCCAGCGTCTGCGGAACAACATCCTGCTCATCCTCCAGCTCCTGGCCCTCTGCGCCGGTCTGTTCGCATTGGCACAGCCGCAGTTCAACGCCACCATGCTCAGCGGCCAGCGCCACATCATCATGATCGATCGCTCGGCGTCGATGCGATCCACCGATGGCGCACCCGTCTCCTCACCGGAGATCTCGCGCCTCCAGGACGCCAAGAACAAGGCGCTGGAGCTCGTCAACTCACTTGCCGAGCCCGGCTTCTTCGGCTCCGAAGGCGATCAGGCGATGGTCATCGCGTTCGATACCCAGTCGGACATCCTTCAGCCGTTTACCAACAACAAGACCGAGCTCCGGCGCGCGATCGAGGGCATCACGCCCACCGACGCTCGCACCACCTTTGCCGACGCCTTCAAACTCGCCAAGGCCCACCTGCCCAAGCGCCTTCACCTTGACGACAAGGGCGACGGCGTCAAACGTCAGGACGAGCAGTACGACGGCAGCGTCGCCATTCAGCTCTATTCCGACGGGCGTCTGCCCGACCTCGATCAGGTCCGGCTCCAGAACGACATCAGCCAGCGTGACGAGCTGACCTATCACGTCATCGGCGACAAGGACTCGTGGAACATCGGCATCGTCTCGATGCGCGCCGATCGCGATTTCGACGACGCATCCAAGGCCACCGTCTTCGTCTCGCTCCAGAGCAGCTCCACCAAGCCCCGCACCGTGGACGTGCAACTCTCAGTAGAGGGCAGCGTCGTCGGCGTGCAACGTGTGGAGATCGCCGCCGCGGCACGCTCCAAGGTCGCCATCAAGCTCGACACCGCAACGCTCGAAGAAGACGTCATCACCCCCGAGACCCGCGGCGTTATCTTCCAGATCCAACGCGCCGAAGGCGCAATCGTCACCGCTCGCATCATCCCCGACAAGGTCGCGCCGAACGAGCGTGGCGATGTGCTCGCGACCGACGACACGGGCTATCTCTCGCTCCCGCCAGCGCGCCGCCTCGCGGTCGCCGCGATCACCGACGGCAATCTGTGGCTCCGCCTGAGCCTTGAGGGCATGCGACTGGCACGCCCGGCACAGTTCATCTCCACCAGCGAGGGCCAAGCGTTTCTCGGCTCGAAGGAAGCGCAGGAGTTTGACGTCATCGTGCTCGATCGCTGGATCCCCACGATCACCGACGACAAGGGCGCATCGGCACCCGGCCTGCCCCCGGGCCGCTTCCTCGTCTTCGGCGCCACGCCCCCGCCGCCGTTCGGTCTTGACGATCTCGGCCCCGGCAAACAAGGCGTCGCGCTGTCCTGGAAGCGCGATCACCCCGTCATGCGCGGCGTGCAGATGGAAGATCTCTCCTTCACCGACTCTCGCGCGATGGCCATCGCGCGCTCGTCCCCGGTCGTCTCACTCGCCGAGGGCCCCAGCGGCCCCATCATCGCCGAGTCCTCGGACCTCACACGCCGCGCCATTTATGTGACGTTCAACCCGCTGGTCAGCAACTGGCCTCTGAAGACCTCGTCGCTGGTCTTCCTCGCCAAGTCGCTCGATTACCTCGGTCGCGACGCGATGGACACGCAGTCGCTCACCGCTCAGCCGGGAGCGACGCTGACGCAGCGCCTGCCGCGAGGCGTCGGCTCGGTCTCGCTCACGCCGCCTGATCGCTCGCGCCCCATCACGCTGACGCAGCAGCCCTCGGGCGAGGTTGTCTATGGCCCGCTCCGCGATGTCGGCATCTACACACTGGCCTGGACGGGCCCCGCCGGCGGCTTGGACACGCCGGTGAATAACCAGGTGCGCCGGGCGGTGTCGGTCAATCTCGCGGATCCGGCGGAGTCGGACGTCACGCCGCGAACGGTGCTCCAGACCGCGTCGCGCGTCGTCACCGCCCAGCAGGAGGGTGCCGGCGGCGGT
>JAIEQQ010000231.1 GCA_019747615.1 Phycisphaerales bacterium | reverse complement strand
TCGCAATCACGCCGCGACATCACCGCGTGCCGTTGCGGGCCCGCTCCAGCTTCGCCAGCGCCTTGAGCGGGAAGCTGTGGCGATACAGGTGATACCGAAGATAAAACACCTTCGGGAAGCCGGTGCCGGTGAACCAGTGCTCGTTCCAGCCGCCGGCCACGTCGCGCACGTGATCGATCTTCGCCAGTGACGGTTCATCGGCCTCCGGTGCGCCCGCGATGCTGCCCGGCCCTCGCACGCGCCCACTCGCGTTGCCGTTTACTGCGGGGCTCATGCCGTAGACATCCGCCAGCTCATGCGCCCGTCGCGTATCGCCCGCCGCAGGCTTCATCTCCGCGTGACCGTTCAGCGGGCCGCCAGCACCGAGCGCCATCGCCGCCTCGTCCGCGGCACGTCGCGTGAGCGCCTCAGTAAACGCCGGCTTATCGCCCGCGAGCTGCTGATCCATCAGATACCGCGCCGCTCGCGCGATCGCCGGATGATCCACGTGCACCAAGTTCAGCAGCGTCATCAGGCCCCAGGCCGTCTGGCTCGGCGTGCTCGGCCCCTGGCCCATGAGGTTGCGATCAAGGTAGCTGTTGGCCGACTCGCCGAACCCGCCGTCGGCATTCTGGATCGAGAGCAGCCAGTTGCGAGCCCGCACCATCGCCGGATGATCACCCGCGACGCGCGCCGCGTGAAGACCGTTGATGGCTTGCCAGGTGCCGTAGATGTAGTTGTTGCCCCACCGCCCCCACCAGCAACCCTCGGGCTGTTGCGTGCGGAGCATGTACCGCACCGCGTGCTCGATCGCCGGATGATCCGGGCTGACGCCGCAAACCGTGAGCGATTCCACCACGCGCCCGGTGATGTCCGAGCAGCTCGGGTCCTGCATCGCGTTGTGATCCGCAAACGGCACCGCCTCCATCCACGCTCGGTCGCTCGTGCGATCAAACGCCGCCCATCCGCCATCATCATTCTGCATCGCGATCAACCACTGCACCGCGCGCTTCGCACCATCGCGGTTCGCATCCTGCCCCGGCCGATCGCCCGCCTTGGCCAGCGCCCGCGCCACCATGCAGGTGTCATCAACATCCGGGTACCAGTCGTTGCGATACTCAAAGGCCCAGCACGCCATGTCCAAGCCCGGGCGCAGGGCCCGATGCTCCGGGCGAAGGTTCTCGATCCAATCGCCGACAAGCTTCACCTCGCGGGCGCGCAGCCAATCGCACGCGCGAGCCAGACGCTCGTCGCTCGCGGCGCTCACGCCCGCTTCAGTCAGCGCGTCGATCGCGATCGCCGTGTCCCACACCGGCGAGAAGCACGGCTGCAACCTTGTGTGATCCAGGCGAGCATCGGCATTGGGCTCATCGATGATGAACGCGTCCAGGTCCTTCTCGGCTTGCATGATCAGCGGATGATCACGCCCGTAGCCGAGCTTCTGAAACGCGACCTGCACATACACCATCGGCGGGAAGATCGCGCCCAGGCCCTCGGTCGTCCGCGAGTCCATCCGACGCGCGATCCACTCTTCGCAGAGCGCCACAGATTTCTTGCGCCAGGGCGTAAAGCCGACACGGCGCGCGAGCTTCATCAGCTTGTCCGTGACAAGGAAGAAGTTCGTCCAGCCCACCACCTCGCGCTCGTCCCAGGCCTTGTTCAATCGCGACTTGTTCGCGATGTCCACGAACAGCTCATCGATATTCACCGTGAGCTTGCGCACCGGCTGGAGCGCCGAGCACAGCGCCAGCGGCAAGATCATCGTCCGCGTCCACGCCGCCATCCGCCGAATGTGAAACGGCGCCCAGTGCGGCGCCAGCACGATCTGCGGCGGGATCGCCGGGCACGCCTGCCATGTCACAATCCCCAGACACGCCAGATAGAACATCGAGAACGTGTTGATCTTCTCGGCGCCGCCCTGCTGGCGGATCAGCTCGCGCGCCCGCACCATCTGCGCCGCGTTCACGTCATCACCCGCCAGCTTCAAGCACAGATACGACTTCACGCACGCGCTGATGTCCGCCGGCGAGCCGGGATACTGCCCCCATGAGCCATCGGCACGCTGACTCAGCCGAAGCTGCTTCGCCAGCCGCGGCAGCAGCCACCGCTCACGCTCGCCATCCTCCTGCCCCAGGATGTACTTCATCAACATGTACTCGCTGGAGAGGATCGAGTCCCCCTCCAACTCCGCACACCAGTGCGCACCGGGAAAGCTCGGCTGATCCTCGCGCTGCTTGCGGAACAGCGCGCCGCACGCCCGCTCGATCGACTCACGAAGCGACGCCGCATCCGGCCCGCTCGCGATGTCACGGGCTGCGCCGCCGGCAAACGACGCCAGGGCGGCGCGGCCCGCATCGTGCCGATCGGCGTCCGGGTGCGTCGGAACGGCGGAACTTCTGGAGGTCATCGTGGTCATGGTTGGTTGACGATGGTTGACAGATCGCTTCGCAACGCGACGCGACCGAAAAGACGAAGCAGCACGACCACGATGCCCGTACGCAGGCATCAACGCGTGCGGAACACGCGGGCCGAAAGGTTAGGAACTCCGATGCACACCAGCGCAGAAGGTGCCCACCGAACCAGCCCCTCGAATCCTCCGATCACGACTCATCACTCGCCCGGCGATTCACGCCGATGCCCGCTGAGCCCGAGCCCTCGGACGCCGGACGCCGGACCTGAGGCCCGGCGAAGGTCCGGGTTCAGCCCTCGCTCGGGCAATGACCAACCGAGAATCCGCACGCCCACCGCAGAGAGCCGAGGGGAAGCCCTTGGGTGTTTCCTTGGTTCGAACTCCCGCGATCCACCCTGATCTCGTGGCGATGCTGTGGCGATCTTCGACCCATCGCGAGATTCCGCGACGATTTATCGTTGATTCTGCATCCGGAGTTGGCTCTGGGCCATAGCTTGATGAACACTTTGGGCATGATTCTCGACCCGCCGCTTCCGGCGCGAGGGGAATCGACATTCGCTTTGGGAGCCGCGTCATGGCAGAGACTCGCTCATGCGTTCGCGTCCGCAACTCGGTCCTCGCCGTCGCGATGGTTGCGCTGTCGGCCGGCACGCTGAGCGCCGCGGTGCCGACGGAGTGGACGTACACGATCGTCGCGCGCACCGGTGCGAGCTTCCAGGCGTTGAATGTCCCTGGGAACTCGACCTTTGCCGAGTTTGGCATCCCGCACGAGATCGGGCTTGACGAGTCGGGCAACGTCGCGATCCGTGTCGTGACCGATGCCGGCCTGAGCAGCCGTCGCGAGAGTTTCATCGTCTACGACCGCACTTCGCAGTCGGTCTCGACGCCGGTGCAGATCGCGTACAACACCAGCATCTACAGCGAGCGCCTCGACCTCCGCTCCGGCAAGCTCGGGCTCACCAAGGCCGGCCTGCAGGGCTCGGGCGAAGTGCGCGACGCCTCCGGCGCGATCGACACCCCGATCGATCTCGGCGGCCCACTCCAGCTCTACGGCATGCTCAGCCCCATGCGCATCCTTGATGCCGGCGGCGTCGCCTATCGCGGCTCTGCCGCCACGAGCCCGAGCAACCCCAGCGCGACGATCAAGCTCGTGGTTGATCGCGTGGTGAATGGCCAGCGCGAGCAAGTTGCGCTCGCCGATTGCTCCCTTGCAAGCGAGTACTCATACATCAGCCCGCCGGCGATCAGCGCCACCGGCTACATCGCCGCCCGATTCGAGGCCCGCCCGAACGCGGCGCGTCGCATCGATCGGCTTCGCGAGGGCGAGCCCGCCACCACGATCGCCACGATCAGCGGCAACATCGACACGCTTGCCGAGCCCGTCGCCGTTAGCCGCGATGGCGAGGTGGCGTACTTCGCTCGCAGCGCATCCAACTTCGCGTGGTCGCTGCTGCGTTCCGATGGTGCGGGCACCGCGACGACCATCGCCACCGCCGCCCAGTTCCCCGCCACCGGTATCAACAACACGCTCTCGATCTACACCCCCGCGATCAACTCCGCCGGCCAGGTCGCGTATCGCGCCGAGTTGACCGGCGGCGGCCCCATCGGCGCCGGCCTCTTCATCGGCGATGGCCAATCCACCTTCCGCCTCGCCGGCGAGGGCAAGACCCTCCGCCTGCCCTCGGGCCAGATCCTCACCATGGGCTTCGGCAACACCGCCGGTAGCAAGATCGCCCTCATGGGCGGGCCCGCCATCAACGATCGCGGCGACGTCGCCTTCGTCGCCCGCTTCTCGGACAACACGATGGGGCTCGTCCTCGCCAGCCCCGTCATCCTCCGCTGCTCGCCAGCGGATATCGCCGACGACACCGGGGCCGCGCTGCCCAGCCCCAACGTGAACAACGGCGTCACCGAGGGCGATTACAACCTCTTCTTCGCCAACTTCTTCGACGCGCTGCCGGTCTGCGATATTGCTAACGACGACGGCTCGCCCCTGGCGCCCTTCGGCATCAACAGCGTGAACAACGGCGTGACCGAGGCCGATTACAACCTCTTCTTCAGCACGTACTTCGACGGCTGCCAGTAACTTGTAGCTTCGCCTGATCCCGCCGCGTCGCTGCGTTCCGGCGGCGCTCGCACCAGCGTGCCCCTCGGCCCCCTCACCACCCATGCCCTACGTGTGTGCCGATCGGCGCACTGCGCCCGCGCGACGGCCCTAGGGGTCTTCGCGCCCCGTGCTGCGTCGACTTGAAGACGCCCGCCTAGCCCGCTGCCCCTGAGCCCCGGCGTTGTTGCCGTGGGTTTTACTGGGCCGATCTCATCGCCTGTCGTCAAAGCTCGATGGCGAGCGTGCGGGGTTTCCCGAGGGTGATGTGAATCTGGGAAGACTCTGGATTCTCCTGAGAACGGAGCCACGGCGCGGCCCTTGTGAGGCTGGGGGCTTCGCGCGTGAAGGGGTAGTTTCTCAGACAAAAAGTAAAGTGTTATGGAAGACTCATGGACACGCTTGACAACGCTTGATCCCTCGGAAAATCTCTCCAGATCGCGGCTTTTCCGCTTGGCACTTTCCCCGTTTCTCAGGTAGACTCGTGCAAGCTGAGGGCCGCTGCAACCCGTCAATTGCAGGAAACGTGTTTTATCAGAGGAGATTCTCTATGCGTCGATTCAATCGGAAGGCGGTCCTCACGGCCGCCTGTATCGGGCTCGTTGGGCCCAGCGTGTTTGCAGCGGACTTCCCGGAAGTTGAGCCGAATAGCACCAAGGCCACGGCGAACGCCGCGACCCTCGCGGTGGGCGACTCGGTTTCGGGCATCACGACCGGCACGACCGTCAGCAGCACGGCCCCGGCGTCGACGGGTCTGACCTCGGTCGACTACTTCGATATCACCACCGACGCCGCTCCGACCGCCGGCATCTGGCGCTATCGTCTGACGCTGACCACGACCGGCACCGCCGGCCACACCGGCACCATCCGCGGCGTCACGCAGACCGGAGCCTCGGGGACCGGAGGCACCCTCGGCGCATTCTCGACCGACGCCGCGGTGCAGACCAGCTCGTCCACGACGACGCCCGCTCGCATCAATCAGTGGTACGCCAACGGCAACCCCACGCGCATCCTCTATCGCGTCGCAGGTGGCGCCGCCACCACCGCCACGTACACCGCCACGATGACGCGCACCCCGGTCACCCCGAACGTGATCGGCACGTCGGTCAATGCGGGTCCGGTCACGTTCACGACGATCGGCCAGGGTCACTCGAACGACACCGACATGTGGCTGTACAACTCGAGCTTCAACGCCATCGTCGGCGCCGGTAACGATGACGAGTCCGTCGCCAGTGGCGGCACGGGCGCGACACTCCAGAGCCGCTTCACCCGCTCGCTCGCGCCGGGCACCTACACGCTGGCGCTCAGCACCTTCAACCTCGCCAACAACCTCGCTTCGCCCACGGACGAGGACACTCCGACCGCCAACTGCGTGGACTTCGCCAACGCGCTCGTTGAGTCCTCACCGACCGCGACCGCCACGACCCTGAACTTCGCCATCATCCACGGCGGCGGCACCATCACCCAGACCGCCAGCCGCGCCGAGTCCTACGGCGTGCTCTTCTATACGTTCACGGTCGCAGCGACCGGCAACCCGATCCTGACCGCCTGCGCTGGCTCGCCCAGCAACTCGGTTCTGCAGGGCGCTTCGGTCACGCTCAGCTCGGCAAGTCCTTTCTACGCGGTGGATCTGCGGAAGGGCATGAAGAGTTGCTCCTGTTGTTCGATGGCTTCAGTTACTTTTGAGCGGTAACCTGAATTCTTTCCCTCGCTTCCAGCAGTGTGCTTTGTGTACACCCTTTTCTTCTTGACTCATCCTTGCTCTCCCTCTTCTTTAGCTTCGTGGGTGCTTACTCTACAGGGAGAGACGCTTCTCCAGTCTGCATCAACACTCTCCTGCTGCTGATGTTGACGCCGATGGGGAAACTCGCAGAGAAACAACCGCCTGCTCGCTCGCTCGAGACTTTCCACAAACCGGTGGTGAATGCAGGTTTGCGGTTTGCGTACCTTTGGATTCTCTGTGTGTTTTCTCTTCTCTTCTCATTTGTTTTGCCCCTGCAGAGCTGTGGCGTGCCTTGCTGGCGAGTCTGGTGAAGAGTGAGTTTCACGCTCGACGCAAGGCCTTACGGGACATCAACGGTAAACTTTTGTCGAGCTTCTTGATTCATTCTCATGTCTTCCCTTCTCTCATCACATCTCGGTTATCTTTTTCTTTTTCTTTTTGGCTAGCGCTCCTCGTACGTTCCCCGCAGAACTGCCACAGTTTCATCACTGTGGAGAACTGG
>JAIEQQ010000371.1 GCA_019747615.1 Phycisphaerales bacterium | reverse complement strand
AGCCCGTCGAGCTTGCCGTCCTTCCACACTTCCTTGAATACCGGCTTGCCCTCGGCGTTGTACCAGATCCAATCGCCCTCGGGCCGGCTGTTCTTGACCATGCCCTCGACCAGCGGCTTGCCGCTCTCGCGCCCCACCTTGAGCATCTGGTCACTGAGCTTGCCGTTGTCAAAGCGAACGAGCGAGGTGCTGCGGACGCGGGCGCCGTTGCGGACGAACTCGCCGCGCGTGTCGTCCCAGCGGAGCTCGTCGGTGCCGACCTTCTGGTTGTTCACATAGACGCCGAGCTTCGTGCCCTGGCTCATGGCCTGGAACTTCTGCGCCGGTGCGCGCAGCGAGTCGGCCTGCTGCTTCGTTGTCGCGAGCTGAGCCTCCAGCTCGGCGGACTTCTTCTCCGCAGCGTCAGCGCGAGCCTTCTGCGTCTCCATTTCGCTCTTGTAGCAGCCGGGCAGCACGCTCATCGAGAACGCTGCACAAACGATCAACGACGCGAAAGTACGGCCAGAAGCGCGGTTCATATTCGAGTACTCCAGAGGTGAGCCAAATATACCCGCCCCAACCGGCGATCGCGCGATTCCACAGGGTGCTTGCACGAAAACCGGAATCAGACCCGCGAAAGCTCGACACGCAGCCGGACCCGAGCACCGCAAAAAGAAGAAGGCCCCTGGCATCGAAACGCCAGGGGCCAATGGGCTCTGCCCAGGAGACGGGTATTCCCGAGGTCACTCAGCCGCGAGGGCTTAGCGACGACGACGGGCGGCCAAGAGGCCGCCGACGCCGACGAGCGCCATCGCGCCCGGGGTGGGGATGTTGGCGTTGCCCGAGAACGAGGTGTTCGCGGTGAAGGAGTTCACCACGCCGCCGGCGCCAAGGAGCGACGCAGCGGAGCTCAGGGTGAGGTCGGTCACGGTGAAGACCGCTTCCTGGGGGTCGATCAGGCTGTTGCCCGCGAGGAACGGCGTCAGCGCCGGGCCGGCGGTGTAGGCGAAGCCTTCCGGATCGCTGAAGAGGATCGACTGCGTCGAGCCGACCTGGAAGAAGGCGCCGCTGCCGCTGGGGAGCGTGGTGCCGGTGAGGATGTTCACGCGGCTCATGCCGGTGCCCTGGTAGACCGTGAAGGTACCGGTCACGGGGATCTGGATGGTGCCGCCGGGCAGAACGACGCCCGCGCCAAGGGTGAAGGCGATCTCAAGGTGAGCGCCGAGGAACGAGGGGCTCAACAGACCCGCGCCCGAGCCGTCGACGAAGAAGTCGATGTTGGCCGAGGTGTCGTAGGTCATGAGGCCCAGGCCCGCGCCGCCGCCGTTGGCAACGTTCGTGAGCTGGCTGCCGCCAGCCGGGTCAGCGAACTGGAAGGTGACGCTGGCGTTGGCCGCAGCGGCAAGGGTCAGGGCGGTGGTGAGTGCGAGTGCGATGGAACGAGTCATTGACAATCCTCCTCTTAAGTAACTCAGGCCGCGGGTCGCCCGGTAGATCCTGTGTGTGACGCGACTTCCTTAGAAGTCACTCCAGCCACGACTGCTAGAGCTGACATCTCTCTCTGAACGTGGCAACCACCACGTCCAATCCCGCACCCATACTGTTCCACACGAATGGCCCGGCGGCAAGTGGATCGGGCAAAACTATGCCAAACCACAACAAATCTCGGCAAACGAAGGCCCGGTAGGTGAGACGAACCTCCGACGACGTACGTAAAATGTTCGCATCTGGGCCCGGGATCGCGGTTTGATCGGCGTCTAGTTGTCCAGATAAAGACTTTACACTCTGACGCCCGGCGCCGGGACGGTTACTTCTAGAAGCTTGACCGGACGGTCTTCCGCATCCTTCAGCATCATCTGATAGAAGCCCACGTCGTGCCACCGCCCGAGTTTCCAGCCAACCTGCCGGAAGACGCCGATCTCGTCGAAGCCCACCGCCAGATGCAGGGCCACCGAGGCTTCGTTTGGCTGCGCGATGCCCGCGATGAGCGAGTGAAACCCCGCCTCGCGGCAGGCCTGAATCAGCGTCTTGTGCAGCGCTTTACCAATTCCCTGCCCTTGGACACCCGGTTCGACGTAGATGCCGACTTCGGCGGTCGGGCGATACGCGTCACGCTCGCGCCAGCGAGCTGCCTTTGCGTAGCCGGCGAAGCGAGCGCCGCCGGGCGACGCGAGGTCCGCGATCTCGGCGACAACGTACGGAAACGTGGCGCGGGTTTCGAGCCAGGCGTTGCGCAGGCCCTCGGCGGTGACCGGTTGATAGGCGAAGTGGACCGCGGAGCCGGTGATATACCGGTTTGTGAGTGCGGCGATCGCGGGGAAGTCGCTTTCAACGACCGGGCGGATGACCATGACGCGCGAGCGTAGCACGAGATGAGCCCCGCCGAGCGACACAGTTCGTGAATTTTTGAACGATTCTCATTCGGCTGGGTGGGGGGTGGATGGGGGCGGGCTGTCGGGTGCGCGTCGCGGGGTGGGAGCTGCGCGGGGGGGGGCGTGTCGGGTTGACGCCAGCGACCATTTCTGGTGCAATGTCTTGGCAGAGCGAGACTTGCGAGTGGGCAGGCTCGTCGTGCAAGCGCGACCGGCGCGGGAACTGTGGCCCGCGGGCGGTCGTATCAACTCAAACGACGCGGGCGACGCCGTGCGCCCGCGGCGTGGTTTGGTCGAAGCGACGGATCGTGCAGATGGCGGTCGAAGTTGATCGTTGGGCGGTGAACAATCCGGGCCTCTCGGGGCCTTGACAGCTGGCCTTCGGCGGTGGCGATGGGGGTTTGGGCGGTGGGACAGATCGGGAAGCAGGAACGCTGACGTGAGGTCCGCGGCCGGCACGAGGTTTTCAGAGCGTACACAGTGACCCCGGCGGCGAGGTCTTTCTGGAAGGACAAGCGACGTATGGCAATCAACGCATGCTGGGGAATTGAAGTCGGGGCCGGCGCTGTCAAGGGCGTCAAGCTCGTTCGCGATGGCGACGGGGTCAAGGTCGCCGACTTTGTGATCATCCCGCACAAGCGCGTGCTCTCGACGCCCGAGACGCAGGAGCGCGACGCCAAAGTCGTCGCCATCGGCCAGTTGCTCGGGCAGGCGAATCTCGAGAAGGCGGGCCTGGCGATCAGCATCCCCGGTCACTCCGCGTTCGCGAAGTTCGCCAAGCTGCCCCCGGCGGATCCCAAGAGCATTCCGGCGCTGGTCAAGTTTGAGGCGGCCCAGCAGATCCCGTTCCCGATCGAAGAGGTCGAGTGGGACTTCCAGACCTTCGCCAGCAACGACAACCCGGAGGTCGAGGTCGGCATCTTCGCGATCACGCGCGAGAAGGTCGCGGACCACCTGTCCTACTGGACGGACCTGTCACGCACGCCGCAGACGCTGACGCTGTCGCCCTTGGCTGCGTACAACGCGATCGCGTACGACCAGGTCTTCACGGTGCAGACGCCCGGCACGGTGATCCTGGACATCGGCACCATCAGCACGGACCTGATCGTCGCCGACGCGGGCCGCCTGTGGATCCGCACGTTCCCGATCGGCGGGCACCAGTTCACCGAAGCGCTGGTCACAGCGTTCAACCTCAGCTACGTCAAGGCCGAGAAGCTCAAGCGCGAGGCCGAGTCCAGCCAGCACGCGCGCCACATCCTGCAGGCCATGCGGCCGGTGTTCGCCGACCTGGCGCAGGACGTGCAGCGCAGCATGAACTACTACCAGAGCCTGCACCCGGAGACCAAGCTCACGAAGGTCGTCGGCCTGGGCGCGACGTTTGCCCTGCCCGGCCTGCGGAAGTTCCTGAGCCAGCAGCTTGGCATGGAAGTGACGAGGCTCGAGGGGTATACCCGCTGCAAGATGGACGGCGATCGCGACAAGGACTTCCAAGAGAACGCGCCGATGCTGGCGACCGCGACGGGCTTAGCACTGCAGGGCCTGGACATGCAGACCGTCACGGCGAACCTCATGCCGCTGAGCGTGGTGCGTGAGGGGCTGTGGCAGACCAAGACGAGGTGGTTCGTCGCGGCGGCGGCGCTGGCTCTGGCGGCGGGGGCCGCGATGTTCATCGGCCCGATTTCCGACTCGGTCGCTGCGGGCCTGGGCAACAAGCCCGCGAGCATCGGCGAGACCAAGTCGCTCCTGAAAGCTCAGAAGTCGGCGTGGCAGACGGCCGAGGCGGCGTACAAGCCGGACTACCGAGCCGCGGCGTCGCTTGGGCTGCTGGAGTATCGCGAGCTGCACGCGCTGGCGATCAAGGACATCAGCGAGATGCTGGCGGCGACGCACGCGACGCTCCGCAAGGATCGGCCCAAAATCAACATCGATTTCCGAACGCTGGAGACGGATTACTCGGTGAGCAACCGACCGTTCACGTTCACCGGCGGCCTGCCGGCCAACGCGCAGGGCGGCGGCGGTGGTGGCAACATCCAGGGCGGCAGCGGCGAGGGCGGGCGACCGTTTAGCGGCGGCGTCACGCCGCCAGCCGGCGATCCGGCGGCGGCCGGGGCCGAGGCGCTGAACCCGAAGCTGGGTGTGCAGTTGACGTTCGCAGTGGATCAGAAGCGAGATGACTGCGAGGCGGCGGTGCGAAAGATCATCACCGATCTGGTGAAGGAAGCGCGTGCCCGCACGGGACTGCCCTACACGTTCTCGTTGAACCCGAAGTTTGTGACGGCGGTGGAGACGGTGGCGGCGACGCCGGGGGGCGGCGGCGGCGGCGCGATGCCGAATCCTGGTGGCGGCGGTGGGCCGTTCAATCCCGGTGGCGGTGCTGGGCGTCCGGTCGGTCCGGGCGGGTCGGGCGGCGGTGATCCGATGGGTGGCGATCCGGATCAGTTCGCACCGATCCCGCCGAAGCCCGAGCTGGCGGCGCCGGGTTCGACGATCACGCGATTTGTTGTGACATTTGAGCTTCCGATCACGCGAGGCCCCGCGCCCGCGACAACGCCTGGAGGTCCGCAGTGAACAAGGTTCTGGCTGTACTCAAGGCCCATTGGCTGCCGTTCTCGTTGCTGGGTGCGGTGGTGGTTGCGCTTCCGCTGTCGTACTACTTCTCGACGTCGATGCGTGCATCGCAGCTCACGAAGCTGCAGGCGGAGATCGGCACCGACGCGAAGGAGCTGGGCAATCCGAAGGTGAACTACGCGGTGACGCCGCTGATCGCCGGCGGGGCGACGGTGGAGGAATCGGCGGTACCCAACGAGGTGCTCACGGCGCACTTCAAGGGCGCTCGCGATCGCCAGCAGGATCAGGCGGCGTCGCTGTTTGCCGAGGCGATGGCGATGAACGTGGGCAAGCGGATCGCCGCCGATGGCACGGTGCAGACGCTGATTCCGGGGCTCTTCCCGGATCCGTCGGAGACCGAGATCGATGTGAAGCGGTTCCAGATGATCCGCGCGTTCACGCAAGATGCGCCGCGCCGGTTGATCGAGCGTGCGCGGGCGGGCATGCCGCCGGAGCGTGACGTGATCGGGCGCGAGCTTGCGGAGCAGTTGACGACGATGACGCGCGCGAAGCTGCCGCCGGGCAAGGCGGACCCGTCGATGCTGAGCGATGCGGATCGCGCGGAGATCCGCCAGAAGCTGGTCGACCTGCGGGTCGAGCGGTATCGCAACGTGGCCTCGGCGCTGAACTTCTACGCCGACGCGTCGGTCTTCGCCGTGCCGGCGTTACAGGGTGATGGCACCGGAACGCTGCCGTCGATGGCGCAGTGCTTTGACTGGCAGATGCAGTACTACGCGTGGGAAGACGTGATCAACGCGATCCTCACCGTGAACGAGGGTGCGCGGGCCGGCGGCGTGCCCGCGGCGGTTGTGAAGCGTGTCGAGTTCATCGGCGTGTACTCGTCGTTCGGTCTCAGCTCGCCCAGCGCATCGCCGGTGCCCACGGCTCCGGGCGAGCCGGTGCCTGAGACCCCCCGCGTGGGGCCTGAAACTCCGCCCGAGGGCGGGGCGATGCCGGTGAAGTTTGACGCCAGCGTGACTGGCCGCGTGTCTGGCCAAGGCAGCGGGCAGCACCTGTATGACTTGCGAACGGTGGACATTCGTGTGATCGCGTCGGCGAAGAACCTGCCGCGGTTCTTGGACGCGCTGGCGCAGACGAACTTCATCAGCGTGCTGGACGTGGATATCCAGAGCGTGGACAGCAACGACGAGCTGAAGAAGGGCTTCTTCTATGGCGACGAGGCGGTCGTGCGTGCGTCGATCAAGCTGGAGACGGTGTGGCTGCGCGACTGGACGATGAAGATCATGCCTCGCGAGGTGCGGGTGTCGCTGGGCGTGCCGGAGCCAGCGGGCTCGACCCCTGCGGACCCCAACGCCCCGGCGGCACCGGGGGCACCCGGGGCCGATCCGAGCAAGCCAACGCCCGCGGCGGGCTGAGGTCTGGGTGAGCGGCGTGGGATGGGTGGCGAGTTTGCGCAGCGAGCGCCAGCGACGGGCCGATGAGCATGGTCGCGGATCGAATCAACGTGTGTGAAGTCGGAACGATTGAACGGGTCGAGTCGAGAAAGGGCGGCACATGGCGGTACAGAGAATCAACTTCCTCGAGGCGAACTTCGAGAAGATCCTGGTGGGTCTGGCGGGCGCGGGCCTGCTCGGCGTGATCGCGTGGCAGGTGACCGATCGACCGACGGTGATGGTCGATAAGAAGCAGGTCTCGCTGGATCGCGCGATCCCCGAGCTTGAGCAGATGGC
>JAIEQQ010000339.1 GCA_019747615.1 Phycisphaerales bacterium | reverse complement strand
AGCGCCACGGCATAGTCGTCGGTCACGAATCGCGTCGTCGCGTGAACATTCGGCGAGGCGAAGGTCGCCGAGCGGATGGGGTGGTGGAGGTGATCGGGGATGCCGAGCTGGCGGAGGTGAAAGAGCCAGGAGCCGCCGCTGGTGCGGATGGGCACGCCGATCCGGGCGTCGCGATGGACCAGCAGAACGCTGGCCCCGGCGCGAGCCGCGGCGTGGGCGGTCGCGAGGCCTGCGGGCCCGCCGCCGACGACGAGAAGGTCAAACAGGCGATCCATGGGGGCGCGAGCATACCCGGACAAAGCCCAACGCGTGTCGGCGTTGCAGGCGGCGTGGCGCCGGGCGACTCGGCGGAAAGCCACGATGCGAGCCGCAGAGGACGCCAAAGACAGAATAATACCCGAACACTTGTCAGAGATCGGGCCAAAGAAGCCGTTAATTCTGGATCCGGGCGGCATTTTGCCGCGCACGTGATATTGTTCAGTGGTTCATCCTTCTGGGAGGAAGGCTTGAAGAGTGTCCGCGTCCAATTGGTCGCGGCGGTGCTGCTTGGCGCAGGCGCTGCCGTTCATGGTCAACCCGTGCCCCTTGGTCAGTCTGCGCGCACGCAGTCGGGCTGGGCGGGGATCAACATCAACGGCGTGTCGCCGACGCGGATCACCACCGACGCCAGCGCCAACGGCGTCGCCAGCGCGACACCGGCCAGCCACGGCTTCTCGACCATGGTGCTGGGCCAGATGATGACGTTCTCGGCCGGGGCCTCGGCCATGAGCGAGCCGGCGGTCACCGGCCTGCCACCGCTGGGCGAGGGCTTCACGCTGAGCACCGGCAGTTCGATCAGCCTGACCAACTCGCGCGTCGCTGGGAGCACGTTCTCGTCGTCGTCGACGGCGTTCTTCGCCGAGACCTTCAACGTCAACGGCCTCACGAGCACGCCCGCGTTTATCGATCTGGTCTTCCGCGTGCAGGGGACCATGACGCGCAGCAGCGCGATCAACAACATCATCTCTCGCGTGGTGGTCAGCGCCGGCACGCCGGCGGGCATCACCGATTCGATCTATGTCGACACGCTGGGGCAAGCGCCGACGCTGAACGGCGTCGCGACGGGGCCGGCCAACGCGCTGGAGACCAGCCGCGTGGTGGATCGCACGATCGTGCAGCGGCTGGTGTTAACGCCGGGCGGCACGGGCTCGGCATCGATCGCGCTGGCGCTCAACGCGTTCACCAGCGCGAGCACCGGTCAGTTTGTGGGCCTGAACGCGACGGCAAGTTCGCAGTTCACCGGCGGCCTGGTGCTGACCGGGATCTCGGTGCGCGACGCGGCGGGTGTGCAGATCACGCCGGGCCGCTTTGATTTCACCTCCGCATCGGGGACCGAGTACAGCCTGCTGCTGCTGCCGTCGCCGGGCGCGATGGTGCTGCTGGCGATGGGCGGGCTCATGAGCTCGCGGCGCCGTCGCGGCTGAGCACGACAGTTTGCTTTCATAACGTCGCGTGACGTGACTTTACGGCTCGGGCGTCTCTGGGCGATCGCCCGCGGTGCTGGTCGGCAGTGGTCGATCGTTGCCGTCGCCGGCTTCGCCCGCATCGCGGGCCTGATCAGCCGGGCGCGCCGGGGCCATCACTGCGAACCGCACCGACTCGGCGCCGCCCATGCGTGCGACGCTGGCGCGGACCTGATCCGGCGTGATCGAGCGATACTCCTCGGCGGGCGTGGCCAGTGCGTCCGGCGAGAGCGCGTAGAAATCAGCGAACGACAGCACCACCGCCCAATAGTCTGGCACTCTCAGCCGCGTCTGCGCCTCGTCGCTGACGCTCTGCACGGCGCGAGCAAACTGCGGCCCACCGAGCCCCTGCGGCTCGGTGATGGATGCCAGTGCCCGCTCCACCAGCGACAGCAGCTGCGCTCGCTGACGGTCGGTGTTGTCGGCGTTGTCAATCCGCAGCGTCAAGAAGATCGTGCCCTGGCCCGTCAGCGCTCGCGACGGCGAGGGGTTGATGGCGATCACGCCGCCGCGCGGCATCGAAGCGTCGGCGGCGGCGGCCTCCAGCAACGCGTTCAGCCGCTCCTTGATGAACGCGCACGCCAGCGTCGCCTCGCGCACTGCGCGCAGGTCGCCCGTGTCCGGGCCCGGCAGCGACAGGTGCACAATCCCGCGCGGCGGCCGGAACCCCTTGACCAGCGCCACGCCACCACCGACCCGCGGCAGCGACGCCCGCAGTGATGCATGCGTCTCGCCAGACACGCGCGCGGCCGACCGCACGCCGGCCATGTGCTCCAGCACCAGCCCACGAGCCTGTTCGAGCGTGATGTCGCCGGCGATCGCCATCTCGATGGGCGACTCAGCGAGAACGCGCT
The DNA here is from genome assembly GCA_019747615.1 of Phycisphaerales bacterium. The sequence continues at coordinate 4,288 of JAIEQQ010000339.1, read as the reverse complement.
TGAGCCAGCGGTCGGCGTCGCGGGCGGTCCAGTCTTTGACGACATCGACACGGGCGGGCAGGGCGCGAAGGTCTTGCGCGCCGCCGAGCGCGGCGTTCAGCGTGGTGCCCTCGCTCAGCGGCCCGCGCTGCGCACGCGCGAGGGCCGCGCTCAGGACCGCCGGCCAGCGCGACTCGCTCGCCACGGGGTTCTTCAGCAACGTCGCGGCGTATTGCAGCGACCGCGACAGCCCCGAGCCGTCGCCCTGATACCGCATCGTGATGCTCTCGGCGCCGACCGTCACTAGCAGCGGACGGGCGGCGGCGGAATCAGGCTGCCACGCGCCCGCGGCCGCGGCGGTCAATCCGCGGGTTGCCTCGGTCTCGTGCAGTTCGCCGCCCAGGACACGGATGCAGAGCGAGACGCCGGGGCTGCCGGGCATCGGGCGAACGTGGAGGCGGATGTTGTTCGAGAGCCAGAGCGAATGCACCCCGGCGGCGCGATGTAGCGTGACACCTTGGACCGACAACGGCTGCGCGACCGTCGGCGCCGCGGGTAACGGCGGGGCGGGGACAATCGCTGGCTGCGGGGCCGCGATGGCGGTACAGCCCCCGGGCACCCATGCGATCAACGCCCCGGCGACGGCGGCGCGAAGCGTGAGCGGGATGGAACGGCGCGGCCTCGAGAACTCTCCGAAGGCCCGCATCGCCGGGCGGGTGATCATGCACTCAACCATACCCGAATCATCGGGCCGGGTTGCGGTGAGGATCCGGACGAGTGGGGTTTCTGGAGTGGAATTGTTCGACTTGGGAGAAGCAGGCGGGACGCCTGCTCCGCGGGGTTTAGAGCTCGTCGTACGACCCGAGCTTGCGGAAGCGGTCGTATCGCTGCGACACCAGGGTGTCCAGGTCCAGGGCCTTGAGCTCGGGGATGACGCGCAGCAGGAAGTCCTCGATCGACTTGGCGGCCCCGCGCGGGTCGCGATGGGCACCGCCCAGCGGCTCGGTGATGATGTTGTCCACGATGCCCAGGCGCAGGTTATCGGTGGCGGTGAGGTTCAGGGCTCGCGCCGCCTGCGAGTTGGTCTGCTCGTTGGCCTGCTTCCAGAGGATCGCGGCACATCCCTCGGGGCTGATGACCGAGTACCACGCGTACTGCATCATCGCGACGCGATCAGCGACCGCGATGCCCAGCGCGCCGCCGGAGCCGCCCTCGCCGATGACGACGGTCACGATCGGCGTGCGGAGCATGGACATCTCTCGCAGGTTGTAGGCGATGGCCTCGGCCTGGCCTCGCGCTTCGGCGCCGAGGCCGGGGTACGCGCCCTGGGTGTCAACGAACGTGACGATGGGCACGCGGAACTTCTCGGCGAGCTTCATCTTGAGCATCGCCTTGCGGTAGCCCTCGGGGTGTGCGCAGCCGAAGTGGCAGGCGAGCTTCTCCTGCGTGGTGCGGCCCTTTTGATGGCCGACGATGAGCACGCGATGCGGGCCGATGCGGGCGAAGCCCGTGACGATGGCGGGGTCATCGCCGAAGCGACGGTCGCCGTGGAGTTCGCAGAAGTCCTTGCAGAACAGGTCGATGTAGTCGCGGGTCTGCGGGCGCTTGGGGTGGCGCGCAACGCGGACGGTCTGCCACGCGTTGATATCGCGATAGACGTCCGCGAGTGTGGTGAGGCGTTGCTGGCGGAGGTCTTCGGCGCGCCGGGCGAGTTCGGCTGCGTCGGGCACGCCGAGCGTCTCTGCGCCGGCGGGCGCGCCGCTGTCGGTGACGGATTCAGCGCCGGCGGGGGCGGGCGGGGCCGCGGCGCGCCGGATGTCGGTCTCGATCGCTTCGATCTGGCGTTCGAGCTCCAGGACGGGCTTCTCGAAATCGAGCTGATAGAACGTGGACATGCCGTGAGTTTAGCGGGTGCCATGGGGTTTTGCGCGGGGTTGCTCACGAACCAAAGGGACGCAGCGACTGCCGGAACGCGTGCGGGGGTGAGTGGAGCGTGCGCGGGGCGGGGCGTTCTCGGACGACGTCGGCTCTGGCACAGTGCGATAACCCAACGCGAGAAACCCTCGGGTTCGAATAACGCGTCCGACTGCGCCGCCCTCTCCGCCTGTGCGGGCTGGTGGGGCGACGACGGGCGATCGACGTGGCCGAGCGGTGAACGGTGCCTTCTGTGGCGTCGATGTCTAAACCGTGCGAGCGGGCGCGTCGCCCACGCACGACGGACCGGTATGGATGCCGGACGTCACGGCCCGGGTCACCAGTACGGTGAACCGGGAGCAGGGCCCCGACCATCGGGGTGGTCGGCGGCTTGAAGCGCCCTTTCTCGCACACGGAGGTTGTTCAGTATGTCACGCATCAACACGAATCCCAACAGTCTCATCGCCCAGCGGAACTTGGCCTTGAACAACAAGAGCCTGAACACCACGCTCGAGCGTCTCTCGACGGGTGTCCGCATCAACCGAGGGAAGGACGATCCCGCAGGTCTCATCGCCAGCGAGAACCTCCGCGCCGAGAAGTCGGCCCTTGGCTCCGCCATCACCAACGCCGAGCGCGCCGATCAGCTTGTGAACATTGCTGAAGGCGGCCTCCAGGAAGTCAGCAACCTGCTGACCGACCTGCGTGGTCTGGTCACCAGCACCGCCAACAACGCCGGCCTTTCTCGCGAAGAGAAGCAGGCCAATCAGCTCCAGATCGACTCGATCCTGCAGACCGTTGACCGCATCAGCGAGTCGACGAACTTCCAGGGCACCAAGCTCCTGAACGGCAACTTTGACTTCAACACCAGCTCGGTCGCGGCCGGTGTGAGCGACTTCCGCGTCAACGCGGCCAAGGTCACCAAAGGCGGTACTGTCAAGGTCGACGCGCTGGTGACCAAGTCCGCCCAGACCGGCTCACTGTTCCTTTCGACCGGCGCAACGCTGAATCTCGCCGGCGGCGGCAACGGCCTCTTCACGTTTGAAGTCGGCGGCGAACTGGGCAGCCGCGAACTCTCCTTCGCGTCAGGCACCACTCGCCAGAACATTGTGGATGCCATCAACACTTACAAGGACGTCACCGGCGTTTCCGCCGTCGTCACCACGACGAACTCTGGCGGCATCTCGCTCAAGTCCACCAACTACGGCTCGGACGCTTTCGTTTCGGTGAAGGTTGTCAACGCCGCGGGTGTCACCGGTGGTGCCGGCATCTATGGTGCCTTGGCGACGTCAGCCCTGCAACCCGGAGCCACCGCGACCGCGTTCTCGGCCGCGACCAACGGCATCCGCGCAAAGGGCCAGGACCTCGTCGCCACCATCAACGGCGTCTCTGCAACCTCCAAGGGCCGCAACATCCGTGTCAACACGGACTTCCTCGACGTCGAGATCACGCTGAAGACCGGCACCGCGACGGCCTTGGGCCCGGTCTCCGCCTTCACGATCACCGGCGGCGGTGCTGAGTTCCAGCTCGCCTCGAAGGTCGACGTCGGCGGCAAGGTCGCCTTGGGTATCCAGAACGTCGCCGCCCGCAAGCTGGGCAACAGCGACCTGGGCTTCCTCAACAGCCTCGCCAGCGGCAAGTCCAACAACGTGGTTGACGGCAGCCTCGATGCCGGTGCCAAGGTGGTCGACGAGGCCATCCGTCAGGTCTCAGGTCTGCGTGGTCGCCTCGGTGCCTTCCAGCGGAACACCGTTGGCAGCACCGTCCGCAACCTGAACGTCAGCCTCGAGAACAGCTCGGCGGCCGAGTCGGTCGTCCGCGATGCGGACTTCGCCAGCGAGACCGCGAACCTGACCCGTTCGCAGATCCTGTCGCAGGCCGCGCAGAACTCGCTGAGCCTGGCCAACAGCCAGCCCCAGTCGGCCCTGGCCCTGCTCCGAGGCTAAGCCCTGAAGTTCTGAGAATCCCGCTTTGAAACAGCCGCCCCGGCAGGACGCCGGGGCGGCTTTCTTTTTGTCGGCTTCGCCGGGTCAGGCCCGATATCCCGGTTGACCATGCCACGCGCCGTCGACAGATCGATCTCGAAGACCAAGGCCGCTGCGCAGCGGAACGGCGCGGGCTTGGGCTCGGCTTCGGCACCGCGGCGAAAGAGCGGCGCGGGGGTGGGGTTGGGCCGTGGGCAGAACCCACCTCGGAGAGGCACGCCATCGAAGACGCGCAGGCCATCAAAGTCCGCCCGTGGCACGCGCGGCCCGCTCAGCGTCGTCAGTGTGCCGGGGCTGATTGGTGACCCACTCATCACGCAGTTCACCGCGTTCCTGCGCATCGAATGCGGCCTGAGCCGGAACACGCTGCTGGCGTACCTGCGCGACGTGCGCGACTTCCTGAATGATGAGAC
>JAIEQQ010000107.1 GCA_019747615.1 Phycisphaerales bacterium | reverse complement strand
TACCGACAACTTCGATGCGCCGATCGTGCGACGCATGGGCGCGGAGTTTCCGAAGTGGATCCCGCACACGCACGTGTCGCACTTTGATGGCACGTCGCTGAAGCGGTTGATGACTGAGTGCGGGCTGAGCGTGGAGCGCGAGGCGTCATACACCAACTGGGAAACGACGGCACGCGACCTCAAGCGCCGGCTGAGCGGGCGAGCGCCGAAGGCGGCGCGTGAGGCGTGGAGTCTGTCCAGCGAGCTGGATCAGGAAATGAAGCGAGCGCCGAAGCTGCTGGGGCTGCGCAAGGCGTTCAACCCGCTGTGGGCCAGGATGACCGCGGGGCGGAGCGCTGAGGGTGGCGCGCTGATGTTCATCGCAGCGCGGCGGGCTTGATTGTCAACAGGGCCATGTGGCCATGTCGTCAGCGCCCCTCAAACAGTCGATCCGCCAGCCAGTCACTCAACTGCGGGATGGCTTTGATCTTCTTGGCGCAGGCTTCGATGTCGTACGGCACGCGGACGAACTGCACGCCGCCCATGGTGCCGAGTTTGGGCTTGTCGCCGCTGGGTGAGGCCAGGGCGTCTTCGCCGGGGTAATACGCGATGACGTAGCTGGCCCGCGGGTCCAGGTCGCGCGGCTGGCCGACGGAGCCGACGTTGATGATCGCCTTCTCGGTGTCCATGAAGTTGTAGGTCTGATCGGTCAGCTCACCGGGCGGGTAGAAGTCGGGCTCATCGGTGAAGACACCGGGCACGTGAGTATGGCCGACGAAGCAGGTGCGCGTGACGCGCTCGAAGACGGTGGCGAGCTTGTCCGGTGCGGATTGGACATCGTCGGGGAAGATGTATTCGTTGATCGGGCGGCGAGGGGAGCCGTGGACGCAGAGGACGTGCAGGCGGTCGCCGGGGCCGGGGGTGCGTTCGACGACGCGAACGCGGAGTTTGCCGAGGAACTCGTAGCGCTTGCGGCGGGCCTCGTCATCGGGCTCGGCGTCGAGGGCTTCGCGCGTCCAGAACGCGGCGGATTCGGCGCCGGGGTTGAAGTTGGTCGGTTCGTAGAGCACGCCGAAGTCGTGGTTGCCCATCAGCGACCAATCGCAGTTCTGGCGGATGAGATCGACGCAGAGCAGCGGATCGGGGCCGTAGCCAATGATGTCGCCCAGGGAGATGATGCGTTGCACGCCGCGCTGCTTGATATCGGCGAGCACGGCCTGGAGGGCCTCGGCGTTGCCGTGAACGTCACTGATGATGGCGGTTGGCACGTGTGAGTCTCAAGCGGGGAAGAGGCGTGGCGAAGGAGGCAAGTCTATCGGATCGCCGGGGCCTCGTCGCAGGTTTCGGCGGATCAGGGGTTGGGCGCGGCGGGCGGCTCGATGGTGGCGGGCGGGGGGGGTTGGAGGCTGGCGGCGGCGGCATTGGCGAAGGCCGCGATGCGACCCCAGAGGCGCAGCACGAGCACGGCAAAGAGGATGTACGAGATCACCGGGCCGATGCACAAGCAGAGGAAGAAGACCACGTACAGCACGGGCAGGAGCCAGATGTAGATCATGGCTTCCTTGGCGATCGTCGGATCGGGGATTCGGTCGGCGATCCAGCGGATGTACAGCATGGTGCAGACGAACCACAGCGCATGGGCACCGAGGCTGGCAAACGACGCGAGCCCGGCGAGCGCGAAGAACAGGGCCATGCCGGGGCCCTGAGTGGGGACAAGGCCGGCGTTGATCGCGGCTTGCGAGCCGGTGGCGATGATGCCTTGAACGATGGCTGACCCGATCGCGATGACGACAACGATGATGAGGCTGATGCGGAGCCAGCGGCGCGTCAGGGGGATGTCTCGGTCCGCGGGACAGGAGGAATCCGGGGTGGACGCGATCCACCAGGCGGCGAATGCGACGCCGCCAGCAATGATCTGCCAGAGCGCGTGGACGAACTGCGACGACACGCCCGAGCCGGCGAGGGCGAGGCCGCTACCGAAAGCGATCACGTAGCCGATGATGCCGAGGGCGATCGAGAGGGCGGCGAGGCCGAAGCCCCGCCGGAGTGTGACGAGATAGGGCAGCGGGCTGTTGCGGAGTTCGTCGACACGGATGGAGTCGCGCACGAGCGTGCCGCACTCGGGGCACTTGGCGCGGAGTCTGAGGCCGACGAGCTCGTAGTTGCAGACGCGGCACTGGCGCTTGAAGGTGACGAGCGCTTCGGGATCGATCTCCTCGGGGCTGAGTGATTCGATGATCGGAAGGCCGCACTCGGGGCAGAATGAATCGAGCGGCAGGCCCAGCAGTGAGTATTGACAACGCCGACACGAGCGCGCGATCCGCAGCAGCGAGTACGTCGTGATCTCGTTCGGATCGACGCGTGGCGGGATTGCTCGGCGTGTTATCGGAGATGGGAGCGATTGCGCGTCGTCGGTCGCGATGGTCGCGCTCGCTTCGAGTTTGTCAGCGCCGGGAGCGCCGACACCCGGGCCGCCCGTCAGTGGATCGATCGCGCTGACAGGCAACGGCGGCGGCGCGTCGGGCGACGGGAGTATCGAGGATGAGGGGTCGTTCGACGAGCTGGCGGGTTGGTTTCGATCGGCGCTGATCGATGCTTGATCGCTCAAATTGTCAGAAGATGGCGAGTTTTTCGACGAAGTTTCATCGCCGGGCGATGGCCATGAGGGGTCGCCAGCGGGCGGGCGATTGGGGATGTTGTCGGCATCGCTCATGGGGTCGCTCGCGTGGCAGTGCGCAGGCGGCGGAGGTGTGATCGTCAGGCGGTGGCGATGGAGTCTTCGACACGATACCAGCCGGCGGGTTGATGAGCGAGCCAGTGGGCGAGGCGCAGAGCGCCGTGGGCGAAGAGGTCGCGCGTGGTTGCGCGATGTGTGAGCTCGATGGTCTCGCCTTGGCCGGTGAGGCGGATGGTGTGCTCGCCGATGATGTCGCCGGCGCGAATTGAAAAAATTTGTTCATCGCGCAAATCGCAGCCGGCATCGCGGAGCGCGCGGGCGAGGCGCAGCGCGGTGCCGCTGGGCGCGTCGGCCTTCATCGTGTGATGCTGCTCCACGATGCTGGCGCGATAACTCGGGCCCAGTGTGCGCGCGAGTGAAGCGGCGGCGCCGGCGAGGGCCGCGACGCCGAGCGAGGTGTTGCTGCAGACCAGCACGGGCACGTGTGATGAGAGGTCGCGGAGCGATTCGAGCGTGTGATTCTCAAGGCCGGTGGTGCCGACCAGGAGCGCCGCGCGTGAGCGTTGCGCGAGATCGATGGCGTGAGAAGTGGCGTTTTTGGCCGAAAAATCGACAATTGCGTCGATCGGTCGATCGGCGGCGCTGGCCGGCGTGTCGCTGGCAGAGAAGAGCGATTGCAGCGCGCGGTGCGCGTCGCTGGCGCGGACGGTGGAGGGATCAAGAGCGCCGGTGTCGTGATCGGAGACGACGCGCAGCGCGACGCGCACGACCGCGTGATCGCGCGCGAGCGCATCGATGCGCTGGCCCATCCGGCCTCGCGCGCCGATGAGCGCGAGGCGTGTGATGGCGCGCGATGGATCGCGCGGAGAGGTGGTCGATGCGTCGCGTTGTGGATTGTTTTGATTTGACATGCGCGTTCAAACTCTATCTAGTGGTGGAGGTCACGGAGTCGATTTGCGTCATCGAATGAAAAAACCTTCAAGGGTTCGTTCGAACGCGACCGATACTCACAGTGACCTGTTACCGCTCGCGACACTCGGCACGTTGTCGAGGACCACCGCGAGTCATTCTTAGTCCGGATTAATCCGGGGAGAAAATACCATGGCAAAGAAGGCCAAGAAGAAAGCGGCTGGCAAGAAGAAGGCCGCCAAGAAGAAGAAGTGAGTCTGGGTTGCGCAGGGCGCGCGAGGACGTCGCGCGAACAGCCCCGGGCTCACGCCGCGGCGTGAGCAACCCCGGTGCGTGTGCGCGGTGAACGACGCGAGCAGCGCCAGAACGCAATCGAGCTCACCGCCCCGTCATTCGTGACGGACGGCGTCTCGAAACACTCGACGCAGGGCCGGCCAAGTGCTGGCCCTTCGTCGTTTTTGAGGCTCGCGAAGCTGGGAATGGGGGGGCGGCAATCGGGAGCCGGCAATCGGCAATCGGGGGGCGGGACTGGGCAATCGGCAGCCGCCAATCGGGGCGGCGGGTCTGACTACTTCTATGGTGGTGCGTTGGATGCGGGTGTCTGAGTCGGGGGCTTCATGCGCCTGGTTGGTCTTGTGTTGCCGGAGGCCTTGCCCCCACCGCCGCGAGGCGCGGCACCTCCCCAGTATGAATCGGGGGAGGGCGATGCGTGTTCGCGGCACCAAGCCTCATGCTCCGACGCGCGAGGCGGACGTCTTGGAACTCGCAGCTCGCACCTCGCGACTCGCGTCGCGCGGCGTGCGTGCCCGCTTCGCCCCTAGAGTCTTGCATGAGCGGCACGAACATCTCGCACGACGACCTTGTTCAGATGGCGCGGCGTGCGATCCGCGTGTCGTATCGCGGGACACTCCTGGCCGACGCGGCTCCGAGTGCCGGCCACATGCCGACGCTCGAGTCGGGCTTCGCGATCGACCCGGGGACGGGGTTGCTCGCGATCCCGGCGGGGACCGAGATCGCGCAGGCCGGCAGCGGCGTGCTCTGCACGCCCGAGGAGCGGTGCGACGCGCTGCAGCTCACGCTGCATTGGAAGTCTGCCACCGAGCGCGATATCGGGATGCTGGCGGATTACTGGACCGCCTACCACGGCAACACCACGCGAACAGTCTGGCTCAGTTGCACGATCAAGAGCGCGAAGCTGCCCGGTGGAGTCGTTGACGGCGATGAACTGGCGCTGACGAACACGCTGGCGGGCGCCAGCGCCGAGCAGCGCCGGCGGTTGAACGCCGATCGGGCGGCGCTGGCAGAGATGGTGCGCCGGCGCGCGGGCGTGCCGGTGGAGTCGCCGCTGGTGATCGGCGTGGATGATTGGGGTGTGGATGTTCGCGCGGAGTTCGGCGTGATCCGTGTCGAGTTCGGCGCTCGCGCTTCAGCTTCAGACGTGTCGCATCGCGTGGATGAGTTGCTGCGTGGGCTCTGACGTGCCGGTGGGCGACGATCGCGCCGGCGAGCAGGTCATGCCAGAGGCGGGAACTGCGTCCGGCCATCTGCAAAGTCGCTGGGCGAGTACCGCAAAGCGTGGTATTGTGTGTCCACGTTGAGTTCGTCGCGCGACATCGCGTCGGGGTCGGGTGATGCCTTGGGCGGGCATACGGGGCTCGGGCTGCGCACGCCGCCGCCGGGCCTGGTGTTGCGAGAAGCGCACGCCCACTTGCCGGCGCTGGGTGAGTCGTTGACGCTGGAGCGGCTGGATGCGTGCGGATCACTCGGCGAGTGCCTGGAGCGCGTGCGTGCGGCGTGCGGGCGCGCAAGTGCGATGGGTGAATCGACGGTGCGGCTGGCCTCGGCGAGGGTTGAGGGGTGGCCCGAGGCGCGATGGCCGACGTTGAGCGAGCTCGATGAGGCCAGTGGCCCGAGCGTCGGCGTCGTCATCATGTCGTTCGATCATCACCTGGCGATGGCCAACTCCGCGGCCCTGGCGGGCGCGGGTCTGCGGGCTGGGGAGCGTGTCAACGAGCGTGGCGTCGTCGAAGTCGATGAGCACAACCGGCTGACCGGGCTCCTGCTCGAAGACGCGGCGTACAAGGCCTGGGGCTGGGCCGGGGAGCTGAACGAGTCGCAGCGGCTGCCGCTGGTGGCCAGTGCCCTGCGGTTGCTGGCGGATCTTGGGTATCGCCAGGTGCATGATCTGCACTCGCCGGCGTGGCTGGGGCCGATGCTGCGCACTCTGGATGAGCGGGGCGAGCTGACGATGGATGTCGGGCTGTATGTGCCGCTGGAGAGGATCGGCGAGGCGGTGGCGTCCCGCGGGACGTTTGAGACGCCCCGCGTATCGCTGCTGGGGGCGAAGGTGTTTGCGGATGGGACGCTGAACGGGCGGACGGCGCACATGCTGCACCGGTATAGCGAGCCGCGGGTGGGGTTCTCGCGCGGGCAGTGCTTGATCGCGCCGCTGGTGCTGGATGATCACATCCGGTTGGTGGAGTCGCTGGGGGTGCAGCTTGCGATCCATGCGATCGGCGATGGCGCGGTGCGGACGGTGCTGGACTGCGTGAAGCGTGTGCGTGCGAGCCGCAATCGGGTGCGGATCGAGCACGCCGAGGTGGTGGATCGCGCGGATGTGGCGCGGTTTGGGGAACTGGGTGTGACGTGCAGCGTGCAGCCTTGCCATTTGCTTTCGGATATCGAGGCGTTGAGGCGGTTCCTGCCGCACCGGCTCGATCGGGTGCTGCCGCTGCGGGAGCTGCTTCAGAGCGGGCTGAAGCCGGGGCACATCGGGCGGCCGGGTGATCCGGATGCGGGGCTGGTCTTTGGCAGTGATGTGCCGATCGTGCGAGCGGAGCCGGAGGATTCGATCGTCGCCAGCGTGTTGCGACGTCGCGTCGGCATGGCGGCGGAGGATGCGATCGCGCCGGAACAGGCGATCACCGAGGCGGAGGCGTGGTCGTGCTTCGGGATCGCTTGATGTGCGGCGGTAGGGGGTTCCCTCTACTATAGAGGCCCGTGGGCGGAGAGCCGACGGCAAAGGACGTACTTCCATGCGCACAAGATTGGTTTCCTCGTTCGCTCTGCTGTCGATGT
>JAIEQQ010000502.1 GCA_019747615.1 Phycisphaerales bacterium | reverse complement strand
GCTCGCGGCCCTTGTCGGCTGCGCCAAGAGCCACCTGTCGATGCTCGAGAACGAAGTCCGGCGCGGCGGCGGTGTCTCGCGCGAGATCCTCATTCGCCTCGAAGATGCGCTGGGGATCACGCGTGGCGTGCTCGTGCGGGCGGCGCATTGGGAGAACGCACCGGGCGAAGTGCGACTCGATGGCGCGCGGATTGAGGCCGCGACCGCCGTCGCTCGCGAGCTCGGCGCGCTGCGCGGCGTGGGCTCGCTCGATGAGGCGTTCCGATCCGGTCGGCTGGCAAAGCTGATCGCACGCATCGACCCCGAGGCGGGTGCGATGATTTCTGGTGCCGCGGCGCGGCGCGGGGGGGATGCGGGCGATGTCGGCCAGCCGACCGGTACCGGCTCACGACGTGACGGTGGGGCCATCGAGCGTGATGGCGTGCTTGCTTCGCTGGCGCTGCCGGTCGAGGTGCCGCTGATCAACTCGGTCGCTGCGGGCTACCCCGGCGATTTCTCGGATCTCGGATATCCCGCGCGCGTCGCCGATGAATACGTGCGGAGCCCCGACATTCGCGATCCCGATGCGTTCGCTGCCCGTGTCGTCGGCGAATCCATGCTGCCGGAGTATCGCGAGGGCGATCTGGTGATCTTCTCACCGAGCAAGCCCGTGCGCAGCGGGCAAGACTGCTTCGTGCGCGTCGAGCCGGATCATCAGACGACGTTCAAGCGCGTCTTCTTCGAGACGGCCGACGGGCGGACGATCGACGAAGAAACCACGGAGCCCGGCGCGGCGCGGGCCGAGCGGGTGCGGTTGCAGCCGCTGAACCCGAAGTTCAGACCGATGACGCTCGCAAGGGAAGATGTGGCGGGCGTGTATGCGGCGGTGAGCGTGATGCGGACGATTGGGTAGGAGTGTTGTCGCGGGATTCGACGACCGGTCGTTCTGTCAGGAATCGTTCCGAATGTCAGACGTGCTCTCAGATGGCGAGTTCGCCTTCCCCCACAGGTGGCCGACGTACCCGCCAATACCGAGAAGGAACACAATCGCAATCGCGCATTGCAGCAGGCCACGGTCAATGACGTGGGCCCACATTGCATCCCCGAGCTCACGGGACAGCAAGCACACGACCAGGACGATCACCAGGGGCGATGCTGCTACACCGACGCCGCGAACTTGGTACTTCGAGAGCATGCAACAGCTCCACTGAGATTGTCTCACGCACTTCGCGGGGCATTTCGGCGGAGGTGGCGTGCGCAGGCAGGCGGGACGCCTGCCCCACAGGTGAGCGCGGTCAGTTCGCGCCCGAGGCCCAGGGCAGATAGACGAGCACAAAGAGGTAGAACGCCAGCGCCAGAGCGACCATACCCAGGATGATCTGCACGGTCATGAACAGCACCTGGCGCGGGTAGCCGTTCATGTCGGGCATGCGGACGGCCTTGTACGCGATGGCGATTCCAAGCGCCAGCGGGATCAGCAGGGCGAACCAGTACGACTGCGCGTCGATCGGATCGATGAACGGGCGGTAGGGGCCGACCTCTGCGGGTCCGGCGGGATTCGCGGCGCCAGCGGGCGATTGGGCCATCGTCGCGTTCGCAACGCAGGCCAGCGACGCCAAGCAGGTGATGATCGAGCCGCGGCTCATGGGTTGCTCCCGGCGGGCGCTGCGGGCTGGCGGCGGCGCGAGTAGGCGCCATCGATGATCGCGATGAGATTCAGGATGCCGGCGATCGTGCACAAGAGCGTGCCGATCTCGCCGATGCGGGCGAGGGCTCGCCGATTCGGCGGCGTGCCGCCCAGCGAGCGCACGCCGCGGCTGTCCGTGGTGATGGGCAAAAGTACGCCATTTGGCCCGCGCCCTTCGCCCGGGCGGGCGGATCGGAGGACGCCATTGGGCTCGCGGACTTTGAAGTGGTACTGGTGGATGTTGTCGACGATGAACGCCGCGGGGCCGACGAACATCGTGCCCAGGAACCAGATCGAGTCGCCATCGGCGACGATCTCGGGCTTGGCGGGCGTGCCGGTGACGCGCGAGATTGCCGAGCGTGCGAGGTTCTGGACGAAGAGTTGAGAGTCCACCGCATCCAGCCCGGCGATGAACAGACCGCCGCCGAACAGGCCGCCGACGCCGAGAAAGACGCACGCGCCGCGTGCGGTATGACCGAGATACGCGTGGCCCGCACCGGGCAGGAGGAATGCCAAAGCCGCGGCGACGGGCTGCCAGCGGTCGGAGTTATCGGAGGGGTCGGGCATGGGTAGTGATCGTACCCGGAGCGAGGGACGGAGCGAGCGTCGCTGGCCAAGGACGTTGCGGTGGCCGAGCGCGGGTTGGTCTGGGCACTGACCTGAGGACAGGTCGGTGGCACGAAGACATTGACTTGGCGACGGATCGGTGGCTCGGGAGGTGATGCGCGAAGAATGTGAAGGGTGTTGACTGGTGCATCGGCGTGGGTACGGTTGGGCGCACGCGTCGCGAGATGGGCGTGTGCGTCTGGCGTCGCGCGGGTGGTCGGGAAGAACGGTTCTTCCCGGGAGCGCGGCGTCGAGCGAGATCCTTCGACCGAGGCGAGCCATGCTGATCCTGGACGACACGCTGACGACCGACGAGCGAACGACGACGCTGATGCCGAACTCGACGTTCCCCTTTGCGCACCCGCTGAGCGATGCCAAGCGCAAGGAAGGCGAGGAGGGCAGCGAGTTCGGCGGCGACGACTTCGAGGAAGACGAGTTTGAGGACGATGCTGAGGAGGCTGAGGAGGGTGCCGAGTTTGAGGGTGATGAGGAAGATGACGAGTTTGAGGACGAGGAAGAGGGCTTCGACGGCGATGCCGACGAAGACGATGAGTTCGACGACGAGTTCGACGATGAAGAGGGTGACGAGGACATCTGATCCCCGCGCGGGCGCAGTCGCTTTGCGCGGGGAAGATTTTCGGGCGACCGGGTCCCGATGTTTCACCCCTTCGCTGCGAGCACGCCATGAGCAAGCGTCCGATTCATCAGCCCAAGGCCACGCCAGCACCCCTCAGTGATCAGGCCCTGCGCGAGCTGGCCGAACTCACCCAGAGCGTAATCGATCGTCGCTCGGGCATCGATCGACGAGCCTTCGAAGAAGAGATCGACAGCACCGCCGACGCCAAGGCCGGCACGCTCGGGCTTGATCGGCGTCGCGGGGTCGGCCGCCGGCTCAGCGACTTCACGCGCGGCGCTGAAGAGGGCGAGCTGAATCGCGAGCAGTTCCTCTTCGTGATGGCGATCGACGCCTTCAAGCGAGAGAACAACAAGACCTTCCCGCAGTGGACGGACGTGCTCGAGGTCGTTCGCCTGCTGGGCTATCGCAAGACGATGCCAAGCGAGCTGAAGGTCCGCTCCGGCGAAGACTGGACCGAAGCGCCGACGGCACCATCAAACGTCCGAGCCCCGGGCTGGGACAAGCGGGCGGCGTGAGGGGGAAGTGGCAGAGTGGCGAAGTGGCAGAGTGGCAGAGTTGAAAACTCGAAGCAGCTCGATAGTTCTTCAGCCCGGAGGGCTGCACGCCAGTAGCCGGGGTGTGGAGCGAGTCTTCGAGCGACACCCCCGGGATGCGACCTTGAGAAAGTCTGTACCCCGAAGGGGTACACGTCGCTTGCTTCATGACGTGCACCCCGTCGGGGTGCAGATGCTCACGCTGGCGGTATCCGGGGGTGTCGCTCGCGGACTCGCTCCACGCCCCGGCTACTAACGTAAAGCCCTTCGGGCATTTAAGGCACGCGCCCGTCTCAACAGGGCTCGCTCAGCACTCATCCCTCAGCACCGGCGTTGCCGCTTCCCGGCGCCGCCTCCGCCGGGTCTGCACGCATGAACAGCACCTCGCCTTTGCTCAACGCCTGACCCGGGCGGAGCGAGTGTTCGCCCATCCACGAGGCTCGTTCAGTGAGCGTCGCGCCGCCGGGGGCCGAGCTTGTGCACGACCATGTCGCCCACAGCTTCTCGCACGCGCGGGGGATCGCCGGTGAGAGGATCAGCGTCGCGACGCGCAGGGCCTCGGCGCAGTGATACAAGATCGCGCCGAGCTGATCGCGCAGCGCTGGCTCGGCTTCGATGCGTTTGGCGAGCTTGAACGGTTCCGTCGCGTTGATATAGCCATCGACCTTGCGGACCAGGTGGATGCCTTCGGCGAGCGCGCCGGTCAGGTCCATCGTGTCGGCCGCGGCGATCGCGCGGGTCACGCTGGCGCTGATGATCGAGGGCCAGTCTTGGCCGGCGAGTTATCGCGTGCCCTTGGGATCGGGCACCTTGGAGTCAAAGTACTTCTGGATCATGTTGCCCACGCGGCTGGTCGCGTTGCCGATGCCGTTGGCCAGGTCCGCGTTGAAGACCTCAATGAACTTGGCGTGCGTGAAGTCCGCGTCGTTGTTGCCCAGCGGGCCGTTGGTGGCCAGGTAGTATCGGAACGCGTCGGAGCCATAGCGGCTGACGTACGCACCGATCACGTCGATATCGATGAAGTTGCCCAGCGACTTGCTCATCTTCGCGCCATCGCGAATGAAATACGAGTGCGCGTACACCGTCAGCGGCGTCGCCTCGCCCAGCGCGTGCAGCATCGCCGGCCAGATCACGGCGTGGAACCACACGATGTCCTTGGCCATCAGATGCACCGACGGCGGCCAGAACCGCTTGCGATCCGGAGTGTCCACCGCGGTCAGGTAGTTGCACAGCGCCTCGATCCACACGTACACCCGGTGGCCCGGATCGCCGGGCATGAACACGCCCCACGCGTCGGGCACATCGCCCCGCTGCTCGCCGGGCTTGACGGCGCGGCTGACGGGGATGTCTTGCAGACCTTGCTTGAGTCGCCCGAGGATCTCGTTGCGGCGGACATCTGGAAGGATGAACGATGTGCTGGTGTTGATGTGGTTCTGCAGGAAGTCCTGGTACTTGCTCAGCCGAAAGAAGTAGTTCTTCTCCGTGCGCTTCTCCAGCGGCTTCTTGGTCACGGGGCTGAGATACCCCGACTCCTTGGCGACCGTCTCGGTCAGGTATTCATCCTGCGAGACGTCGTACCAGCCGACATAGTCACCCAGGTAGATGTCCCCCTGCGCCTGGAGCTTGGCGATGTATTGCAGCGCCAGCGTCTTGTGGTGCGGGCTGCTGGTGCGATAGAAAATGTCCTCGCAGATGTCCAGCATCGCGAAGGCCTTCTGGAACTCCGCGCTGCAGCGATCGGTCCACTCCTGCGGCGTGATGTTGTTCTCCACCGCCTTGGCGATCACCTTGTCGGCGTGCTCATCGGTGCCGGTGAGGAAGAGCACCTCGCGCCCGAACAGGCGATGGAACCTCGCCGCGACATCCGCGAGCGTGGTGGTGTAGCAATGCCCGATGTGCGGTCGGTCATTCACGTAGTAGATCGGCGTTGTCACGTACCAGGTCGTCATGCCGTGAGGGTAGGGGGCGGGTCTACAGACCGAGCGGCGGCGTGCGATCGCAGGTCAGAACAGCCGATGATCAAAGGCCGGATCATCGCGTTCTCGGGCGGGAGGCTGGGCGGTGCCGATCTCCTGCAAGATCAGCGCCGACTCGAACAAAGGCTCGAACCCCCGAGCCCGCGGAGCCCGTATCGTTCCGTAGCGGCGATGGCTCGCTGTATATGTGTGCGGCGCGGAGCGCGGGAACGGCGTTCGGAATCACGGAGGTTGCCATGTACGAGCGTGAAATGATGACGCGTGCGGGTTTCAGCGGGGTCAAGGCGGCAATGATCGTGGCCGCCGCGGGGCTTGGGCTCTCGGTTGCTCTCGCGCCGGCGATGGCCCAGCAGCCCGCACCCGGCGGCAGACCCGCGCTCGGCGGCGGGCGAGCGCTGGACGCCAACTCACGCGTCGGCGGTGACGGCACCAACGCACGCGGGCAAGACGTTGACGCCATCATCCGCTTCAACAACGCCGTCATCACCGGCCAGGCCGGCGGCGGTAAGAGCTTTCGAGGGCCGATCAACTATCGCGCGGTCAACGAGTTCAGCGGCCCCAGCGCAGGAGATTCCACCTACCGCTTCAATCGCGACAGCGCCGCCTCAGGCCTGGCCGGCTCAGGCATCCGCTCCAGCGATCTGCTGAACTACCAGATCGCGGCCTCCTCCGGACGCTCTACCGGCGGCTTTGATCCGCGCCTCAGCCAGTCCCTCACGCCAAGCCGAGGCGGCGTCTCCACCGGTGACTCCTTCCTCACCGCGCGATCCATCTCCGAGTTTCAATCCAGCGAAGCACGCCGCCCCACCGTCCTGGGCGTTCAGCAGGCGGCCGACTCGCCCAACCGCTCGATCATCACCGCCTCGCGATTGACCGGCATCCGCCAGCAACGCATGGACGAGACGACGGCCGACCGCCTCGGCCTCTTCCCAGCTCCGCGGGCCGGTGATCCGCAAGGCTCTCGCGCCGCCAGCGCCGGGGCGACGCCGATCAGCGATCGCATCTCGCCGACCGGAGCCACGCCGAGCGCCGGCGACGCCTCAGCTTCTGCAGGCTCGCCCGCGCGTGCCGACACGATCCGCACCGGATACGACGCCGCGCTTACCATTAGATAACCCACGGCGGTATACTGGCAGCTTTCCACTAAACAGGAGGCCGCCACATGCCGCCCATCTTTCCAATCGCCCCATTCAATCCGCCCACAGACCAGGCGCTAACG
>JAIEQQ010000123.1 GCA_019747615.1 Phycisphaerales bacterium | reverse complement strand
CCGCCGCCATCTTGTTCAGCGCGTAGGTTTCGGGCGTCAGGTCAAACTCGCCCAGCACCAGCTTGTTGGCGCCGAAGCTGTCGGTCTCGACCGCGTCCGCACCGGCGGCGAGATACGCCTCGTGGATCTCCTGAATCACGTCCGGGCGCGACTTCACCAGGATGTCCGTGCAGTTCTCGCAGCCGCAGTAGTCCTGATCGATCGAGAGATTCCGCGCGAAGATCTGCGTGCCCATGCCGCCATCTAGCAGCAGCACTCGAGACGCGGCGTGTTTTGCAAACTGACTGGCCATCATCAACCTCCCGGCTTGCTCAGAGCCGCGGGCGCGAGCACGCGGACGCCGACCTCAAACAACTACTCGCCCGCGATGAATCACCCCGTGGGCATCGATTCATCCGTATATGCGGATCAATGGATAGAGTAGCCGAGATTCGCCCAGTTTGCCAGTCTCCACACGATTTGCAGCGGTCGCGGCGTGTGGGGGATGGGCACGATGCAGTCCGGAAACTGCGGCGCACTGCGGTTTAGGGCGCTGCGGCGGCGGGCGTTGATGGCGTTGGCGGCACCGGCAACGCCAGGGCCGCCCTCACCGCCTCGCTCAGCACCACCGCCAGCCCCCGCTGGCCCGCGGCGCTGGGGTGCACATCATCCCGCCACACGCTCGGCACATCCGCCTCGTGCGCCCGAAACCACGGATCAGTCTGGAAGACGGGCACGTTGAGGGCCGCGAACTCGGCGCTGATCTTGGCGTGCCCGATCAATGGCGACTTCTTGATCTCCAGCTCGCGGCGAAGGTGCTGGACGCCGACGATGCGGATGGAGTCGCTGCGCAGGCGCGCGACGATCGCGCGGATGGAGGCGAGGGTGCGGTCGCCTCGCTCGGGGGGTGGGTTGGTGTCGGTGTCCTGCGTCGGTGCGCCGCCGCGGAGTTTTTCGATCGCGCGGGGGAGGTAGTTGGCAATGCCCTCTTGGATCGCCAGCCACGGGCGCTGCGTGGGCATCTCGGCCCCGAGGAGCGCGTAGGTGGGTTCGTCGCCGTAGTCGATGGAGTTGAGGACGATCACGCAGATGTCGGCGTCGAAGGTGCCGTGGGCCTTGAGGTACTCCAGGAGGTTGGTCGGGCCCCACGAGCCGGCAGAGATGTTGAGCACGCGGACGGGGCGGGCGAGTTCCTTCGTGAGCGAAGATTCGATCAGCGCCGTGGCCAGGTCGCGATCGTCGGTGGGTGAGCCGCCGTTGACGACGCTATCGCCCATGACCAGGATGCGCAGCTCGCGCGGGTCAGTCTTGCGGGGCTCAATCTCCGGCGAGCGCATGTGCCAACGGTTCACGCTCAGCGTGTTGCCGAATCGGTGGTACACGCCCGGCCTCACGGCATATTCCCAGGTCGGACTCGTGTCATACAACGGCGGATCACCCATGCCCACGATCGTGCGCAAAACGACCTCGGTCGCGACGGTTCCAACGAGAACGACAGCCCCCAGAACAAACAAAGCCCGACGGATTCGTCGGGCCTTGCGAGGTTTCGTAGGTTCGGTCGTCGCGCTGGCGGGCGTTGAAGGGGCCATGGGCGCGTCCGATCTGTGCTCCGCATTCTCGTTGAATCCGCGAGCGACCCGTGCCTTCGCAAAGCCTCAGGCACGGCGTCCAAAGGCACGCGATTCACGCGACATCCGCACGCGACCGGGCGCTGCTCAGGCCTCGGCAGGAGCCGCAGCCTTGGGGGCTTCCTTCTTGGCGAAGTAGTTGCCCTGGAACTTCTTCTGGAACTTCTCGATACGACCCGCGGAGTCAACCAGCACGTTCTTGCCGGTGAAGAACGGGTGCGAGCCGGACCACACTTCGACGTGGATCTCGGGCACCGTCGCGCCGACGGTCATGACCAGCTCGCCGTTGTGATAGACCTTGCAGTCGTTGTAGTACTTGGGATGGGTCTTGGACTTCATGGGATGCTCCGAGGGGGTCGAGATGTTAGGCGGGCAGAGGGCGTGGGTCACGCGAGTACCCCGCGATCAACCACCGGCAGGGGCGGCGACCGGAGCGACGGGAGCCGGATCGGCTCAGCGTTGGCCACCAGTAGTTGGATTGTGTTCGGTTCGGTGGACGGCGGTTGCCGACGCAACTGCCATCACCAGAGCGAGCCAACGCGACCGACGGGCGGCACCGGCACCAAAAGTCGCATCCCGTTTGCGTTCAAATATGCGTCTAGCGATTGAAGTGTCGCGGCCCAGCGATCGCGAGACGAGGGATCGAGATCAAAGCGAGTAAACTCGTCGGGTTGATGTGAGATCCTGAAGTTGATGAACCTGCCGCGACGATCCCACGGGTTATCGCCAAAGCCGCTGAACACCTCGACCGCCCTTCGATTCATCGGGAGCGGAGTTCGCGCAGCTAGCGCAATGGTGGCAAGGTGCTCGCGACCATCGGTCGAGAACACGATGATTCTTGCACTCTCTGAACTAGGAAGTGCGGCTTGATGGTCACTCGCTCCTATAAACACGGCTACAGCAAGTACTTCGTTTTCACCGAAGCGAACGACCGCGGGGACTCCATATGACATGTTCACAATACAATTATCTTCAATTAGCGTCGTGTGTCGTAGCCGAAGCCAACACCACGCGCGGTGCCCGATGAGTTCGCGCGGAAGAGACACTGCTAAGGCCATAGAAACTACAATAATTGCGATCATCAAAGCGATCTCGACTTTCGCGAACCGTGGAATGCACAACTTTGCGACGTCACCAGCGCACACATGTCCGCACTCCGGGCATCTTGTAAGAGCACTTGAATCTGCTCCGACATCACCTCCTGGCGTACGCTGTAACGCAGAAATCGAATAACAGCACTGTCTACATAACCTCGCGCGATCGTGGCTCAGTAGCCCCGCGGCCGCCGAAGACCAGCAGGCAACCCTGGTCACCCAACCGGCGAGCACTGCGAGCGCAGCGAGCATAAACCACAGGCCATCGCGCACCTCGCCGACAACAACAATGAACTGAGCACGTCCTGCGCAATGCGCCGAAAGGTACCAGCCGGCGCAGCCGACGCCGAACGCCACGACCGTCGCCAGCACAAAGAGACGCCTTGACACGCGAACACGAGCCGCGGCGCAGGAGTCGAGTTTCAGCTCACCGATCCCTCGCCATCTTGCGACCGCCATGTACATAGCGATCCCTGCGAGCATCGACATGCTTCCTCCAAACAAAATCCATTCCGCCGCACCAGTCTTCCACACGCCCCAAACAACTGCCAACAATAACAAATCCACTCGACCAACATATGATCCAATCCATGGCTCACCGGACCATATCTCTTCCCCCGGACCGAGCGTACTCATCATTGCATACAACTGATCCAAGTACCATGAATCGCAGTCGCCGGCGTTAACCGTGCCGAACTGCGCGATGCTCCACAACCGGTGCATCCAGGACGCGTGAATTGTCGCCGCGACCATGAAACCGACGAGCGACGCAATCGCCACTGCCGCGAGCATGGCCGATAGTCGGAGGAAGCTCCGACCCCGTGAATCGCTATGAATGCCGTTGTGCTTCACGAGGTACATCGATCAATACTTGTAGTAGAACGTGCAGTTGCATCCGGCGACCCCGCCAGGCGTGCCCGGCGCGGTGGGCGTTGGTGGCGGTGTAGGCTTCTTCGGAGTTGCGCCTGACGGGCATGCGCCACCTGGAAGCAGAGGGCAGTCGCACTCCACCTTTACAGTGTAAGGAATCGCTGCTGGCGGTGGTCCAATGTACTGGCCGATCACTCGACAGTAGGCACGAATTGCCAGTAGGTAGCAACGAGTTCCCGCAAGTCCAATCGTTCCAATGCCCAGGCACGGTCCCCGGCGGTGACGTCGGCAAGACGGGTGCCGCCGTCGGCGCCGGTACTGACGGTGCCGTCGTCTTCCAGCTGGGCGCTAGCAGCATGACACACCCAAACTTATTGAAGTACCGAACCGAATCTGACGGACCCTGGTAATCCGTGTAGCGCTCCAGTAGCGCTATCCCGTCCAGCGGTGAGGTCAGATCAAATACTGTGCTGACCGTCCCGTCAACGCCGTCGATGAGGATGTACGAGTCGGAGAACCGCACGTAGATCAGCGGGACGTTGCCGTAGATGCCGAAAGCCATGTCGATGCGGTCGATGGATTCGATCGTGACGTTGTTGTTCGGGAAGATGTCGTCGCGCAGGACTCGCATCACGGCGTCGGCTTCGCTCTCGCCGCCGGAGAGCGCGGCTTGGGCCTCGGTGACATCCGCCGTATTGTCCAGGACGTTGCCGATGTTGTCGATGATGGCATTGATTCCAGCCATCGTGCCGGTGCTGAAAGACAGCGCTGCGACGGCGGGCTGAGACGTTGTCCGCTTGAACTTGCGGAGCGGCAGGCCCTGCGACACGAGCTTCGAGCCGACATAGTTCCACGCCAGCGGGTTCTGCTCAAGGGCTTCTTCGATTCGCGTGGCGTGTCGGGCGACCGCCTGCGGCTCGGTGAAGTAGTCCGTCGCGATTGTGCCGCCGATCATCGCGTTCTTCAGCGCCTCGCGTTTGGCAAGCACCGACGCGTCTGTTCCGGGCATGAACACGAGCACCTGATCGCAGTCGGACTCTGAGAGCAGCCCAAGATCCTCCAGCGTCGGACGAACGGCGCGGCTGGGGAGAAACGTCGCCGAGTTCATTCGCGGCTCGGTAAACGTATACGAAAAACTGACGGTCGTCCCGGCGATAAACGAGTCGGCACGCTGCCAATACAGGTTGCTCCAGGCTTGCACCTCGGAGACCTCAGTCGGCGTCAACTCACCGTAGTGGATCTTGGGCAAATCTTGAGCGCTCGCCGCTCGGGCGAGGCCCAAAACGCCTAGAGCGAGAGAAAGAGAGAGTAAGAGAGCACGGCTCATTGATCTTCGATTCATCTTGCAGGCTCCTTATGCCGCGAGCGGAATGCTCGCGGAACTCCGTTTAGTCTACAAGATGAACACCGTCGTCAAGACACAATGTCGATCAAAGAAACCCGTATGCGAAATCCTTACTTGGTTTCAGAACCCAACCGTTCCTGCATCCGTCTCAACACATCAAACGCCTGCATAGGGGTCATTCCATCAAGCTTGACACCGCGAAGGTCCGCAACGACGGGATGTTCCACAAACTCAGTAAACAGAGCCAACTGAGCGGACGTTTCGCGTTGACCCGCGCGGCCGCGGGTGCCTTTACGGGTCGGGGCAGGCTCGGCTTCGGCGGTCGGCGGGCCGGCTTCGATCTCCCCCAGCAACCCTGAGTGCTCCACCGTCAGCGACTCCAGCACCTGCTTGGCCCGCTCGATCGTCGCGGCGGGGACGCCCGCAAGTTTGGCGACGTGGATGCCGTAGGAGCGATCGGCGCGCCCGGGCAGGATGCGGTGGAGGAAGACGACCTGGTCCTCCCACTCGCGCACCGCGACCTGGAGGTTGGTGACCTTGCCGGGCATGAGTTCTTCGAGGCGTGTGAGTTCGTGGTAGTGCGTGGCAAAGAGCGTGCGCGGGCCGCGGGGTGACTGGGCCTTCGCCGCTCGGGACGGATCGGAATCCACAATGGGTGCATCGCGCCCCGCGTCAAAGGTCGCGTCCGCTCCCCGGTTGCCGATTGCCGATTGCCGATTGCCGACTGGTCCCGCGGGCGGACACGCCAGCCGCTCCGTGATGGCCCACGCCAGTGACAGGCCGTCAAGCGTGCTTGTGCCGCGCCCGATTTCGTCCAGCACCACGAGCGAGCGCTCGGTGGCGTGATGCAAGATGCCAGCGGTCTCGGTCATCTCGACCATGAACGTGGACTGACCGGCGAAGAGCGCATCGTCAGCGCCGACGCGCGTGAAGATGCGATCGCAGAGTCCGATCGTCGCCTGCTCCGCCGGGACGAACGAGCCCGTGTGCGCGAGCAGGACGATCAGCGCCGTCTGGCGGATGAAGGTGCTTTTGCCGGCCATGTTCGGGCCGGTGATGAGCGCCAGCGAAGCGCCGTCCACGTTCAGCGCCAGGTCGTTGGGCACAAAGTCGCCGCGGAGTGATTCATCAAGCACCGGGTGGCGGCCCTGCGTGATTGAGAGCACCGGCTCATCCACGACCACCGGGCGCACCCACCGGCGGGCGGCCGCCTTGTCGGCGAAGCAGAGCAAGACGTCCAGCTCCGCCGTCGCATCGGCGAAGCGGGCCAGCGACGGGATCTCGGTCGCCGCGGCTGTGCAGAGCTCCGCGAAGATCGCCTGCTCGCGCTCCAGAGCCCGGGCTTCGGCGGTGCCGACTTTCTCTTCGAAGTTCTTCAGCTCCGGCGTGATGTAACGCTCGGCGCTGGCGAGCGTTTGGCGGCGGGTGAACTCATCGGGCGCGCGGGCAGCCTGAGTCTTGGGCAGCTCGATGAAGTAACCGAAGACGCGGTTGTACCCGACCTTGAGATTGGTCAGCTCGTAGCGCGTGATGAGCTGGGCCTGATACTCGCTGAGCCACTGGGCAGCATTGGTCTGGAGCTGGCGAGCCTCGTCGAGGGCCGCGTCGATGCCGGTGCGGATGAGCCCGCCCTCGCGCAGGTGGACCGGCGGCTCATCGACGCAGGTGGCGACGATCCGCTCGCCCAGCGGGCGCAGGCGGAGAGCCGCGGC
>JAIEQQ010000349.1 GCA_019747615.1 Phycisphaerales bacterium | reverse complement strand
GTAAATCCAGGGAAGGACTCGGCTCGCTCGCGTCGGTAGCTGATGGGTCATGCGTATAGCCTACCACGCCTTGGCCATCGCACCAAGAACACACCGGGTTTCCGCTTGACCTTTGCACCCCGCGCCCCCACTGTTTCACATGGGCCGCGCGACCGATCCTGAATCCAGCCGACGCAGCGCGATGAAGATCATCGCCCTCTTGCGCGACCACGCGCACACCGCGTGGCTCGCCGGCGGCTGTGTTCGCGATGAGCTCCTGGGCCTGACGCCAACCGATTTTGACATCGCCACCAGCGCCACGCCCACCCAGATTCGCGCGATCTTCCCCAGCGCCCACTCCGTCGGCGAACACTTCGGCGTCATGCTCGTCAAGCTCGATGCCGAGATCATCGAGATCGCCACCTTTCGCACCGACGGCCACTACGCCGACGCCCGACGCCCCGACTCCGTCACCTTCGCAGACGACACCGCCGATGCCCAGCGTCGCGACTTCACGATCAACGCGATCTTTCTCGACCCCGCCGAGACACCAGGACCCGACGGCGTCCGCGGCCGCGTAATCGACTATGTCGGCGGCCTGAGCGACCTTCGCGCCAAGGTCATCCGTGCCGTGGGAGATCCCGACGAGCGCCTGCGTGAGGACCACCTGCGCGCTCTGCGGGCGGTGCGATTCGCCGCGCGGCTCGGGTTCACGATCGACGCCGGCACCGCAAGCGCCATCACACGCCACGCATCAGACCTGCGGGGCGTCAGTCGCGAGCGCATCGGTGATGAGCTTCGACGAATGCTCAGCGCCCCGACGCGCGCCGCCGCCGTCAGGTTGCTCCAGCAACTTGGCCTCGACGAACCGATCCTCACCGAAGCCGCGAACCCGCGTTCGCTTCGCCTGCTTTCAAACCTCCGGCCTCTCACCTGGACGCGGCAGGACTTCCTCGCCGGCGCATGGTCGCTGGAGGCCGAACTCTCGCACGCTCGCCCGAACGGGCCGGTCCCGGTCGCCGCGGCCCTCGCGGCATGGGCCCTGGATCGCCATGGCAATACCGTCGCTTCGACCGACTCATTCGCCAGAGTTGTCCCGGGGTCAGCGGCGGTCGTGGGGCTAACGGCGGAGCAGGTGACGGCGATCTGCCGCGGCTGGCGGGCGTCGCTCATGCTCTCCAACGACGAATCCGAGACGCTCCGGGACATTCTTCTAGAATATACCGAACTGATTACAAACTGGACAACACTGCCGGTCTCCGGGCGAAAGCGACTCGCGGCGAAGCCCGGTTTCGGCTTCGCACTCGAGCTCGCAAGATGCCATGATCGTGTACTTTTCGACTCATTTATAAGCACTATCGACGTATTTGCCCGAGATATCACTGGAATTGCGCCATCGCCATTTGTCACGGGCGATCACCTCGTCGCCGTCGGGATGCGACCGGGGAAACCCTTTAAGCGACTCTTGGACCTGGTCTACGACGCCCAGCTCGAGGGCCGCGTCCGCACCTTTGAGCAAGCGATGGAACTCTCTCGGACGCTCGGCGTCTAACTATCGGTGCTCTGGCCACAGATCCGCGGCGGAGCATCCCTGATGGCCCGACCAACGAACTCAATGACGAGGATCAAGACGAACCCGCAGTCAAAGACGCAGAGTCAGTAGTCGAGAGATTCGCAGTCGAAGTTTCACAGATGACGTTGACCGAACCGCTCAGAGTGTTTTTCGCGTACCATGAAGTCTGAAGATTCCGGCCGCGGCAGATTCGACCGCCGAACTGATCGAGGCTCGGAACGTTCAATGGGAGTTTCAGAAATGACGACATCGCGCATGAACTGGGTGAAGTGTCTGACCATCGCCGCGGGCCTCACGCTCGGGCTGCACGCGAACGTCGGGACGACGTTTGCGCAGGCGTCGGATGAAAAAACCACCAAGGGTCCGGAGTCTGAACGGGCCAAGGCGAAGGCTGAGTTCGAGGCGAAGAAGGCCGATCCGACCGTCAAGCGGGTGTATGTGATCCCGCTTCGTGGCGAGTTCGGTCGCGATGTTTCCGCGACACCGTTCCGGCGTGCGCTGCAGGACGCGAAGAAAGAACAAGCGGACATCATCGTGTTCGCGATCAACGCGTCATTCACCGTGAACGGCCAGACCTACCAGGAGTGGGCGAGCATCATGGGGCAAACCGTCTGGCAGTCGCAGGCTTCGGAGACTGCGCGCGAACTGGCGACGATGTTCCACGAGGGCATCCGCGACGACGCGGACTGGAAGACGCGGGACGGGTCCAAGCCGCGCGTGGTCGGGTGGGTGCGGAAGGCGATGGGACCGTCGGCGATGCTCACGCTGAGCATCCCCGAGCTGTATTTCGCCCCTGACGCACGCGTTGGTGGGGTTGGCTACTTGAACCTTGTATTCGAGGGCGTGGGCGACGAGGTTGTCCGCGAGAAGCAGCGTTCGCTCCGCATGGGTCGGTTCGAGGGCATGGTGCGCGACGGCGGGTACCCGGTCGAGATCGTTCGTGCGATGTCGCGAAGCGACACGCTCATGAGCGTGCGATACGAGGACGGCAAGCCGGTCTTCCTGAACGACCTGTCGGGCATCGACATTCTCGCCGACGGTGCGGATCCGAACCGTCGCGACACGATGGAGCAACTGGTCCGCCTCGAGGGCAACGACGTGCTGACGCTGAACGCGAAGATCGCTGGCGATCTGGGCGTGAGCAAGGGGACCGCGGCGAGCGAGGACGATCTGGTCAGCAATCTCGGCATTGAGCGGAACTACGTCCTCATCGGCGAGCGCGCCCGCAAGATCTTCGCGGACTGGTCCGAGGAGGTCTCCAACGCCGA
Organism: Phycisphaerales bacterium; assembly: GCA_019747615.1. Next base: position 3,802 of record JAIEQQ010000349.1, on the reverse strand, counting down.
GCGCGAGTTTGCCAAGACTTTCCGCCAGTACCGCGAGATCAATGTCCAGGGTCGCACTGCGGCGGAGCGGAACACGCTCCGTGGGCGTCAACTGGCGCTTCTGAACTCGATGAAGCGCGACATCGAGAAGTATCGCGAGGCGATCAACGGCCGGAACATCGGCGGCATGCCCGACGGCTGGATCAGCGAGATCAACGTGCTCATCGACCGCATCAAGCAGCAGATGCGCCTCGACCGCGATTGATGCCCCGCAGGGCTGCGAAAACGTACGACCGTTTACCGTGTAGATTCGAAGTGTTTCCCGACCGGCTTTTCTGGAGTCACTCACCATGTCTCAGTTCACTCGCACTCTCCGCTTCCTGCTCGTCACGCTCGCTTTCGTCGGCGCGGTCCTGCTCGCCAGCGGCGGCGCGTTCGCTGACAAGATCACCATGAAGGACGGGCGCGTTCTTGAGGGCAAGATCCAACGCAACGAAGGCGGTGTGATCATCCTGGTCCGCACCGTTGACGGCAAGCAGGTGACCGAGTTCATTTCCTCTGACGATGTGAAGTCGATCCAAGTTGATGACGAGAAGAAGGCCGAGGCGCCGAAGCCCGAGGCGGCCAAGCCCGAGGCGAAACCCGAGGCAACGAAGCCCGCTGTGGCCGCCAAGCCCGCCGACGCCTCGAAGCCCGCCGACGGCACGAAAGCCGCGGGCAAAGACGATCCGGCCAAGAAGTCGAACGTCTCGGACCGAGCCCTCACGGGGACGCCAACGCGTATCGCCGTCCTGAACTTCGGTTCACCGGCGCGCAACCAAGGCAAGTTCCAGGACATGGTCGGCGTGAACATCTCGGCCAAGGCCTTTGCCGACGTCATCCCCATGCTCGAGAAGGCCAAGGTTGACATCGTCGTGATCCGCGTCAACTCCGGCGGTGGCTACTCGCTCGAGACCGACGCGTTCGCCGAGCTCTTCCAGCACACGTACAAGAAGAAGTTCCGCACGGTGACCTGGATCGAGTCGGCGATTTCCGCCGCGGCCATGGGCCCCTGGTGCATCGAAGAAATGTACATGATGACCAACGGCAACATCGGTGGTTGCACCAGCTGGAGCGGTAATCTCAAGGCGACCAGCGGCTTTGGCCTCGTCGAGATCCTTGAGAAGATGCGCGTTCGCAGCGAGTGGGCGGGGCGCGATCCGAAGATCATGCGTGCGATGCAGATCATGGAGCCGCTGAGCGCCAACATCGATGAGAATGGAAACGTCACATGGTTCCAGGATCTCACCGGCCAGATTCTGGTGAACCGGCCGGGCGAGGTTCTCACGATGAACTCAAAGAACGCGGTCGAGACCAAGCTCGCCCGCGGCATCGCGGACACCAAGGAAGAGCTGGCCAAGGCACTGGGGCTCACCGAGTACGAGTTCGTCGCCGAGGAGGCCACGAAGTACATCGATCGTTTCTCCGAGGACTCGACGAAGTTCGAGGCGACGTTCGGCGAGGTTGTCCGTAAGTACCAGCTCGCGGTCCAGCTTGCCGAGGGCATGCCCCGCGAGCGCCGGGCACCGGAGGTTGGTCGCGCTCAGCGGTTCCTGAACGACATGGAGCGCATGGTTGGCCTGAACCCCAACTTCGAGTTCCACTTTGGCAACATGGTCGGTGCTGAGTTGAACAAGGAGTTCTTCGAGGAACAGCGCCAACGCCTTCGTGACATGCTCAAGTAATCGCGTCTGACATTTCTCGCGCCTTCTCCCGTGGCCCCGGTCAATCGACCGGGGCCGCTTTGCTTTTTGCACGTCCTCGCCGCCGAGTGCCTTTGATTCGTGATGATGAACGAACGCCAGGGCTCCAATCGCGACACCGCCTCGCCGTCTCACGCCGGAGGTCCGCGGGCGACGATGCCGGTGGCGATTCCGGGCGCAACGCCGCGGACGGCGGGCGCTTCGCCAGCGGAGCCTCCGCGTCTGCCGCCCGGGGTGTCGATCGATGAGTTTCGTGTTGCGGGCAAGCAGCTTGTGGACTTCATCGGTGACTACTGGCAGATGCTGGCAGATTCGGGGCGCGGCACTGCTGCGCGTCAGTCGAGCGAGAGCGACGCGCCGCTCGGCGCGGCGGCCGGCCACTCGCCCGTGCCCGTCCGCCCCACCTTCAACCCCGGCGACTTGCTCGGGGCGTTGCCTCGCCGGTGCCCGGAAGTGCCCGAGACGATCGATCGTGTCATGGCCGATGTGCCGTCGCTGATCATGCCGGGGATCGTGCACTGGCAGCACCCGTCGTTCTTTGGGTACTTCCCGGCCAACGCGTCGCCTGGTGCGATCCTGGGCGAGCTGCTCGCGGCGGGCGTTGGCGTGCAGGGGATGCTCTGGTCCACGAGCCCCGCGTGTACGGAACTGGAGATGCGAGTGCTGGATTGGCTGGCGAAGCTCATCGAGCTGCCGCGGGACTTCATGCATGAGCCGGATGATGCCAAGGCCGACGCCGGCACTCTGGCGGCCGGTGGCGCAGATGCACTCATCGCCGACGCTCGCCTGCGGAGTGAGAACGGTGAGGCTGCGACCGCGGCACCGACCGCTTCGCCAAGCCGCGGCGGCTCGGTGATCATGGGCACCGCCAGCGAGGGCACGCTCGTGGCGCTCGTCGCGGCTCGGCATCGCGCACGCGCGGCGCTCGCGCTCAATCAAACGAACACGAGCACACCGCCGCCGGCGTTCGTCGTGTACACCACCGATCAGGCGCACTCGTCGGTGATCAAGGGTGCGATGGTCGCGGGCTTGTGCGCCGGGCCAGAGCCGACCGCCAGCGACCGATCGATCATTGCCCCGGCGTCCGACGGCTCGCACGTTCGGTTGATCCCGACAATGATGGATCTGTCGATGGACGCCGCGGCGCTTGCGCGGGCGATCGATGACGACATCCGCGCGGGGCGTGTGCCGCTGGCGGTGGTCGCGACTGTCGGCACCACGGGGACGCTGGCGATCGACGACGTGGATGCGATCGGTCGCGTGTGCGCCGAGCACCGGGTGTGGCTGCACGTGGACGCGGCGTTCGCCGGCTGCGCCGCAGTCTGCCCGGAGCATCGCTGGATGCTGCACGGACGCGCCGGCGATGCGCTGAGCCGCGTGGACTCGCTGGGCTTCAACCCGCACAAGTGGCTGCTGACGAACTTCGATTGCCACTGCTTCTACACGCAAGATCGGCGATCGCTGATCGGCGCGCTGTCGATCACGCCGGAGTATCTTCGCAACAGCGCCAGCGACGCGGGGCGTGTGATCGACTATCGCGATTGGCAGGTGCCGCTGGGGCGGCGGTTCCGCTCACTGAAGCTCTGGATCGTGATGCGGACGACCGGCGCGTCGGGGCTGCGCGAGTACATCCGCGAGCACGTGCGCCTCGGCGAGGTCTTTGAGTCGCTTGTGCGCGCGGATGCTCGCTTTGAGGTCACGCACGCTCGCACGCTCTCGATGGTCTGCTTCGCGCCGCGGCGTCGCGCCGGTGAGTCGCTTGATGCGGTCAACGCGCGGGCCCGCGCGATGCTCGATCGCGCCAACGCCACGGGTGACTTGCTGATGACGCACACGGTTGTGCGGGCGCCGGATGAGCCAAACGGAACGCGATTCATCCTGCGGATGGCCATCGGGGGGACTCTGACGCAGGAACTTCACATACGAAACGCCTGGCGGACCCTTGCCGCGTCCTTAGATTCTCAATAACATGGCGGCATGTCCACGCCGAATCCAACCGAGAAGTCGTATTCGAAGGCACGCCGGCCGATCATGGCAATCCCGCCGCGGGTGGAGGACGTCTCGATGGGTGATGCACCGGT
>JAIEQQ010000564.1 GCA_019747615.1 Phycisphaerales bacterium | reverse complement strand
TGATCGGGGGTGTGGAGGATGCGGGAGTCGGCGGAGGCGGGCGTCCCGCGGGACGCCTGCCCCACGGTTCGCCTGCCCCACGGGGAGAGTGTTGTTACTCGCCCCGAAACCGCGGCTGCTCCGCCCAGTGCATCTTGTGTACGAGCGTGGCCCAGTAGTTCTCCGTCGGGTTGCGCACGAAGATCACTGGCTGCGGGTGCGCCGAGATCAGCACCTCATCGCCGGCGCCGAGTCGCGCGGCGACCTGCCCGTCGAGCACCAGTGATGTGCCGGCGCTGCCGTCGGGCGTTGAGTTCACGCGCGTCATGGTTAGGCTGATGGTCGAGCCGCCACGCACGACGACGGGGCGGAAGCTGAGCGATTGGGCCGCGATGGGCGTGATCACCAGCGCGTCAACATCGGGCGCGAGGATGGGGCCGCCGGCGCTGGCGTTGTACGCCGTGGAGCCGATGGGCGTGCTGACGACGACGCCATCGCCCATGGCGGTCGGGCCGCTCTGGCCATCGATCGAGAGCACCGCCTCGATCATTCGAAACGGCGCGCCGGCGGTGATCACCGCGTCGTTCAGCGCGGCGCCGATGGTCTCCGGCTCGCCCGCGCTCGCGCCGGACACGCCACGCCGGCGGACGCGCACCTCGATCATCCAGCGCGAGAGCAGGTCCAGTTCGCAATCGCCAAAGATCGCACCCGCGTGCGTGCTCAGCGTTTCCAGATCAAACTGGGCGAGCATGCCGAGCTTGCCGAAGTTCAACCCCAGCAGCGGCAGGCGAAGATGCGCAAACCGGCGTGCCTGCGACAGGATCGTCCCGTCGCCGCCCAGGATCATCACGACCTCGGCGCCGTTGGTCTCACTCAGCGACACCGGCCCGTCGGGAAACGCGTCACGCTCGCCAACGATCTGGCCGCCCGCACTCGACACAATCACCCGCACGCGATCAAGCTCGCGGCAGATCTCCGTCTTGGACCGATTGATCAACAAAAGCACTCGACGGGCCATGGGCCAAGCGTAGCGGAGTCTCCCGCTCAATGGCCCGCGATCGCGAATCACACCGCCAAAGAAAAAACCCCGGCTCAGATGAGCCGGGGTTCGGGGTTCTCAAAGTCGCGAGTTCAGAGTCAAGAGTCGATGCCTTCGTTGAGCAGATCGGCCGCACTGATGCCCAGTGCCCGATGCCCAGTGCCTTCCTCTCGGCCCTCGGCCCTCAAACCTCGGCCCTGGTCTTAGAGAGCACAGCCGTCGAAGAAGATCGCGAAGAACAGGTTGTAGTCGGCCTCGGTCACGCCGTTGTTCGTGGTGAGCGTGCCGAAGGGCGGCAGGGGAGTGTTGTCGTCGTTGGCGATGTCGCAGACCGGCAGAGAGTCAAAGAAGTTGGCGAAGAAGAGGTTGTAGTCGCCTTCGGTCACGCCGTTGTTGGTGCCGCCGGGCAGGACGATGGGCGGCAGTGCGTCGCCGTTGTCATAGGCGATGTCGGCCGGGTTGCAACGCGTCGTTGCCACGATCTCCGGGTAGAGCTGCACGAACTGGTTGCCAGCGATCGTCGAGAAGTCGATCGCACGCGGCTCGCCGAGGTTCAGCGCGCCATCGGGCAGACCGCCCAGGACCTGATTGGACACGAAGTCGAACGGATCGTTGGCGATGAAGCCCGCCAGACGGATGCGCGGGATGCCGCTGCTCGGATCGATGCCCAGCTCGCGCACGTCAACCGAGAACTCGATGCCGGTGTCAACCGCCAGAGCCGCGGCCTCATCGGCGAAGCCGCCGTTGATGCCCAGGATGTTGGAGTTGTCGATCTGCAGCGCCAGCTTGTTGCCGGCGACCAGACCGAGGTTGTTGTTGATCCACGGGAAGATGCCCGAGACGGCGGTCGTGTCGATGTTCGCCGCGAGGAGGCGGGGCGAGTAGTTGGCAAAGAGGTTGTTGGTGCCGCCGTTGGGGGCGTTGTTCTGCTGGTTGGCGTTCGGGCCGTCGAAGGAGAACGGCGTTGAGCGCTTGCGGCCGCCGTCGTTGGAGCCGTAGTCGAGCGAGAAGCCGCCCGGCGTCTGGAGACGGCCGCTGGTGCGCATCACCGCGGCGTCCATGAACACGCGGGCAGGGCTGGTGCCGTTGGTGATGGCCAGGAAGTAGCTGGCGCTGAAGTCCGCGTCGAACTTCAGGCCGTTGGTGGCGACGTTCGGCTCGGTGTCGTTGGCCTCAACGCCCATGCGGACGAGGCGGTTGAACGAGACGTCGACGTTGGGGCGGAAGGTGGTGTTGCCGCCGCTGCGGCCGCCGCGGACGCGGTTCTGGCCCGAGACGCCCTCAACATCGAAGAACAGGCCGATCTTGTTGAAGTTGGTCTGGAGGTTGCCGGTGATCAGGACGTAGACGCGATCGCCCTCAACCTTGGCGTAGAGCGCGTTGAACTCCGAGCCACCGGCGCGATCGGGGTTCGGATACTCGACGAACGTGCCGCTGCGGCCACCGATGACGCCGGCCGTGTTCGAGTTGTCGATCGAGGCGCGGATGATCGGTGCGCCCGAGTCACCACCGGTGAGCGTACCGCCGACGTTGCCGTAGCCAGCGGTGCCGCAGTACGCGGCAAAGCCGAGGCCGCCCGCGGGAGTTTCGGCATAGTCAACGAAGAACGCGGGCGTCGGGCTGCCGCCGCCGTTGACGTTCAGGTAAAACTCGGGGGAGAAGCCGGAGTCAAAGCGGAGGCCGAAGCCGTTGCCGGCTTGATCGCTCAGGCGAGTCAGCGAACCGGGGCCGGTGTTGGCCGCCAGGAGGTTCTGGCCGCTGCCCTCGCTGAAGTCGGTCTCGAAGAACATGTGGAGCTTGTTGAAGTTGGCCTCGATGTTGCCAGCGACGAAGACGTGGAGCGTCTGCGTGGCGGTGTTGACATACATGTAGACCGCGTCAAGCTCCGAGCCGCCGCCGCCGGCGGGGGTCGCGTTGTTGCTGTTGCCGAAGCCAGTGCCCGTGGTCTGCACCGAGCCGGGGACGAGGACATAGGGCTCGGTGATAGAGAATGAGCCGTCAACGACGATCGCGGCCGTGCCGCTGGCCGGCGTCGTGCTGACGAACTGGTTGCCGGCGAACGAGGCGGCACCAAGGTCAACATCGCGCGGATCGGCGAGGTTGTCAGAGTTCTCCGGGAGCGGGCCGATCAGTTGGTTCGAGAGGAAGCTGCTATCGCCCGAACTCACGATCGCGGCGAACGCGACCTGCCCGCCGGTGTAGGTGCCCAAGGCGCTGAACGGGATTGCCAGTTCGATGCCCGTGCGCACGTCAGCCGGGTTGCCGAGCGAAGCGTTGTTGCTGCTGGCGGCCACGTTATCGCCGAAGCCGGTCGGATTGGCGTTCACCCACTTGGCCGGGCCGTAGTCGTCACCGGCGGTCTTCTTGCCGTCAATCACGGGAACGGCGGCGGCCAACGAGCCCGCGAGGGCGATCAACGCCGCGGCCGAACAGACTTGCGTGCAATTCTTCATAACAAACGCTCCCTGATTGTGACGACCTTCGCTGAGGTCGTCTGCTGGTGAAAGTTGTCGGCGACCCGACCGCCCCCGGTGTCAGACGGACACCAAGGGCGCAACATCCCGAACTTACGGGCTTGGACCCATAGTCTAACTCGCGATTTCCAGTTGAAACAGCAAAATTCGAGTATCCGGACGGAACTTTTCGGCCGTCGGAGGCGGACGGTCTTCTGCGATCAGCCCGCTTGGTCGGGACGATCTGCGTGGACCTTGGCAAGTCTTATAGAAGACCTCGAGCCTGAGCTGCTCCATGCTCCGTCCGACCCCCGCAGCCCTGTTTTGGTAATCTACTCAGATCTTTCTCGCCAGACTTTGCATTTGTCCGGAAATTCACGATACTGACTCTCCCGGGGGCGGTCTTCTCGGACGCGGCCGCGTGTGCCGAAGTCCTGAATCCCGCCCGGCGAACCCCGCCGCCACAACCCCCCTAACCCCCAGAGGACCAGACCATGCACGGTGTGTACTCCCAACAGCATGTCTCGCAAGCACCCTGTCAGGCCCAGCAACGCACGCGACTTCAACGCCTCCGTGCTTTCACGCTGATTGAACTGCTCGTAGTCATCGCCATCATCGCCCTGCTCGTGGGCATTCTCCTCCCAGCCTTGGGGAAAGCCCGTGCGCAGGCAAAGAACGCCGCGTGCCTCAGTAACAATCGACAGATGGGCCTTTCGCTGACGCTGTACGCCAACGACTCGCGGAGTTGGTACCCGTTCTTCCCGTTTGATCCGAACAACGCGAGCGATCCGGGCCGCGGGCCTTGGACGAACCCCGTGCAGTCGGCGCGATTCCTCGATCAGCAGTGGCGTCACGGCGGCGTCGCCGGGCTGTTCAGCCTCTTTCAGACTGGCGACGGAACTGCAACGACAGGCGACCGAGGCTTCCTCGGCGGATCGTCCGTCGACGATGCGCGGTACTACGCGGGCGGCACGTTGACCAAGCCGCTGATGCGCGGCTACCTCGAGGGCTTCGGCGTGCTGATCTGTCCGTCGGACCGAGAAGACCGCTATTACGGTCGTCCGTACACGCCCAGTGCGCCGTCGGAAGCGACTGGCCGCATCAAGATCCCGACGATCGCAGCGTCCGAAGAGCAGGTGATCAATTACAACATCAGTTACATGTACATCGTCGGGTTCCTGACCGACGAACGCGTGCTGCCCAAGGCGGCACCGCTGTGGGGCGATGAGACCAACGGCGTGGACCTGAGCACCCGCTCGTGGTACGGTGCCTCCAGCGGAAGCCCAAGCAACGCGGACGCCACGTTTGCCGACACGACGCCCGGCCGATACGGCCCGCGCGACAACCACGGTCGCGATGGCGGCAACTGGGTCTTCACCGATGGCCACGCCGAACTGCTCAAGGGCAACATCCACGACGAGTTCTTCCTTGGCGATTCCACCAAGGGCCAGTCGGTCAACAGCGTTGACCGGTCGCGCTCCCAGCGCTTGCAGACGCTGGACTGATTCCTGCGGACTTTGCTGGACCTGATCGATCCCTTTGACGACGCCCGCGCCCTGCGGGCGTCGTTTTTCTTCCACCAAGCGGAGCCGACGCGCAGCCGTTATCATCTCCGCTCGCGCTAGCCCGGGCGGTCGCTCGGCTGGTGGCGCGAAGCGTGACACGCGGCGTGCGGCTGGTCCGCCCGGTTCACCTCGGTCGTCTGTTCTCCTCAAGCCGGAGGTTCGAGTCTGATGCAGAGCGTGGGGCCATCGTCCGATTCGTCGTCCGCCCGGCCCTCCTTGCTGGGCCGAATCGTCCGCGCCCAGGAGTTCGGGCTCGCGATGGTCATCGTCGTCATGCTCCTGGGCCTCACGGCATACACCCACTTCAAAGACGGGCCCATTCGCCAACTCGAAGTCATCGCACTCACTCCCGGCAGCACCGTCAGCGCCGAGACCGACACCGGCTTCACCATCACCACGCCCGACGGACGCTCACGCCAGTTCAGCGCCAGCGATGGCTACGAGCTGCGCGGCTCGGCTCAGGCCCCGATCGTGCGCCGCGCGACCAGCGTCAACAAGTTCCTCAACGCCGACAACCTGATCTCCGTGATGACCGCCACGAGCTTCGTCGCGATCATGGCGGTGGGCATGACGGCGATCATCGTGCTGGGCGGCATCGATCTGTCCGTCGGCTCGATCTACGCCTTGGCGGCGGTGCTGGGCGCGATGGCGATCCAGTGGGTCGCGCCTGGCGATAGCGGCGCGATCTCCGGCGCACCGGTGATCACGGCGCTCCTCGTCACAACCATTGCCTGTTGCGGCATCGGCGCGCTCTGCGGGCTCGTCAACGGCGTTGCGACCGTGGGCCTTGGCGTTCATCCGTTCATCATCACGCTCGGCGGCATGGCGATCTATCGCGGCATCGCGTTCGTCACCACCAAGGGGCAGACGATCTCGGGGGCCGAGTCGCTGCAGAGCGGCGCGTTCAAGGCGACGTATCTCGGCGTCACGCCGGTGCCGCTGATCCTGATGGTGATCATCGCGGCGATCGGGGTCTTCGTCTTCTCGCAGACGGTCTTCGGCCGGCGGATCTTCGCGATCGGTGGCAACGAGGTCGCGGCGAAGTACGCCGGCGTGCCCGTGGGCCGGATCAAGATCATCTGCTTCACGCTCTGCGGCCTGCTGGCGGGGCTGAGCGCGATGATGTACCTGGGGTATTACGGGGCGGCGAGCAGTGCCGCGGGTCAGGGGTATGAGCTGAACGTGATCGCGGCGGCGGTGGTCGGCGGCGCGTCGCTCTCGGGCGGGCGCGGCTCGGCACTGGGCGCGGTGCTCGGCGCCGTGATCATCCAGTTGATCGACAACAGCATCCTGATGATCGGCGTGCCGCAGCAGTACAAGGACATCGTGATCGGCTTGGCGATCGTGATCGCGGTGGTGATCGATCAGACGAAGAACCGGGTGGGGGCGCGGAAGTAGCGGGCGCTTGGGGCAAAGGAATTCGGATCGCCGTGCCAACGACCCGTCTTCGGGTCGGTGCATGTCGTCGCGTGCTTCCTCTTCATGTCCAAGGGAGCCTGGAGCGCAAGCTCCGGCTTCAGCCTTGGGCATCGAGATGCTCAAAGACCTCGGAGTACGCAGGGGACG
>JAIEQQ010000247.1 GCA_019747615.1 Phycisphaerales bacterium | reverse complement strand
CGGCGTTGTCGGCGTTGACAACGTTGAGATTGGTGTCCTTCAGGTAATGCCGTACGAGGCGACGGTCCATCGACGAGTCGTCAACGTGAAGCACCGAGCCGCTGAGACGATCAGGGCTGACGTGCTCCATCGTGAAGGCTCCGTCGAGCGGGTCCAGTTGCACGAAGTCGCGGATGTTCAGCGGCTTGTCGAAGCCGATGCCAACCTCGTGAATGACGCCCTTGTAGTGGACGCAGCGCATGACCTTGCCGCGGGTCGGGTGGATGTTTCCCTCGAGGTCCGGGAGGTGGACGTTGCAGCGCGTACCGGAGTGGATGTACGACGAATGGAGGATGCCCATGCCGGTGGTGGAGAGATTGCGGCACGCGTAATGAAGCGAGGACGCGGCGCCGCCGGGCTGCTGCATTTCGACCATCAGGCTCTGCTTGGCAAAGGGCCAACGGATGAACGCGCGCCGGGTGTTGGTCCCGGCTTTCTTCAGGTTCATTTCCTGATCAAGTCGCATCAGGTCCACTGCTGAGATCCGCACGGTGTTGGTCGGCTCGCGCTTGGGCTCGGTGTTGGCGTTCGGCTTCATTTCGTCTCCGGCAACAATCGACACTCGAACACATGTGAACTCACGCGGGTGCAGCCAGAGCTTCGACCGGATCGGGGTGTGTGGTGATGGTCGCGCTGGTGCAAAGGCCGGCGGAGAGTCTCCGGCTCGCCACGCGATGCACAGGCTGCCACGTCGTCGCGGTCGGGTGTGCTTCTCGGACCTATGCGCCGTAGTTCCAGGGGACCACGCCCGTGGGTCCGCAGAGAAGTACGCGCTCGCCCGGTGCGGGCGAAACTCGGGCGCCGCCGGTGAACGAGCCGAAGGCGGGCAAGATGACGCCGTCGCGCGCGATGTGGAAGCACTTGGCACGCAGCCGCTCACCGGTGCGTGAGCCGAGGGACACCACCGGATGAACATGCCCGGCCATCCACGGGTGCGGATCCAACGCGCTTCCGTCGACTCGCGGCGGGATGTGCCGCAGCGCGATGCCCGCGACCTCGAGCGGCTCGTCGGCACAGCCCATTCGCCAGTCCGCCGGCGGGTCGCCAGCGCGCTGGTCGTGGTTGCCGCGGATGAGCGTGATGTTGAGGGCGTCGTGGTCGCGGCGCCAGCGTCGGACTTCGTCCATCACTTCGGGCTGGAAGGACTCGCGAGCGTGCATGAGATCGCCGAGGATGAACAATCGCTCTACTTCGAGCCGCGCGAGCTCGTGCGACAGGCGGGCCAGGTCGCGCCGGGCGGTGTGGACGCACAGATCGCCGGAGACGGGCAGGCCGCCGGCGGACATGGTGCTCGCCTTGCCTAGGTGCAGATCGGCCACGAGCAGCGCGCGTTGAGCGGGCCAATGAGCGACGCCGGACGCGAACGCAACGAACGCCTCGCCGGCGAGCGAAAACTCCGCCCCACGTTCGCACGCAAGCGCGGCGTGTTCGGCCAGCGGCGGCGATGGGGGCGAGGGCGGCGCAGTGGGCGAGCGAGGGCTGGTGGGGGTGGGCGGGGGGCGTGTCACGAGCGCAGGGTACTCTGCTGCGCATCGGCTTCAAGCTGCTTGAGCATGCGCTGGACCCGATCCTCCCAGCTTTCGGTCGAAAGCTGCTGTCGCATCGAATCGGCCCAGAGCGGGAAGGCCAGCGGCGTCAGACGGCCCGGACGTTGCACGCTGACGCTCCAATCTCGGATGCGATCCAGCGCACGCTGGAGGCGGACGTACTCGAGTTGGTTGTCCATGGCTTCGCGCCGTGCCTGAAGCAGGAGCATGTTGCCGGGGTCGAACTCTTCGAAGACGTCGAAGAAGAGCTCGCTGCTGGCCTGCATGTGGCGGGCGCTGGGGCCGCGCCCTGTGCGGGCCTTTGAGCCCGGGAGCTGCGCGACCAAGAGGCCGGCGACGCGGGCGATCTCGCGGAAGTGGCGGCGGGCGATCTGGCTGGCGTTGATGCACGCGATGAGATCGTCCGAGAGATTCTCCGGCGAGAGCAGCGATCGCCAGGCATGCTCGTCGAGGTCGATCGGCGTTGTGCTAACCAGCTCGAAGCCATAATCATTCGCAGCGATGATCACGGTGCGAGGCGAGATCCTCGCAAGGCGGAACGCGACCAGCGCCGCGAGGCCCTCGTGGACGAGCCGGCCTTCTAGCGGGTAGATGAATGCGTGATGGCCGTCGCGTGTCGAGACTTCTTCGATCACGAGTTTCTGCGGCGTTGGCAGCGCGCTCCAGAGGCTTTGGAGCTCCAGCAGCGGGCCGGCGCACCGCATCTCGGGGCCCCGAAGTTCGCCCCGGGCGCCTTCGGCGAATCGCTCGCGAACGCGATCAGCGAGCTGTGCGCTCAGAGCCATGCGTGCGCCCTGCCAGGAGCTCATGACGCCGCTCTTCTTGGCGGGGCGCACCGTGGCGGTCATCTCGCGAAGGCGGATGAGTTCGAGTCGACGGCCGGCGAAGACGAAGACGTCGCCGGGTTTCATCTTGCTGAGGAATCCCTCTTCGACGGTGCCGAGTGTCGCGCCGCGCTCGAACCTGACGAGGATTGCGTTCTCAGAGACAATGGTGCCGATGCCAAGGCGGTGCTGACGCGCGACGGTGTCGCTGGCGACGACCCAGCGGCCGTCCTTCAGGGCGATGCGGGCAAATCGGTCATATGCTCGGAGCGTCGCCCCGCCGCTGATCGAAAAGTCCATGACCGATCGCCACTGCTCATCGCTGATATTCGCAAAGCACCAAGTCGATCGCACCTCATTCAGAAGGTCTCGCTCGATGAAGCCGCCGCCGCTGGCGCAGGTGACGACGTGCTGGCAGAGAACATCGAGCGCCAGTCGGATCGGCTCGCGCGACTCGATCTGGCCGAGCGCCACCGCTTCGCGCGCCGCGGCGAACTCGATGATCTCCAGCGTGTTGGTCGGCACACAAACGACGCGAGACGCCTTGCCCGGTTGATGACCGGATCGACCCGCTCGCTGCAAGAGTCGCCCGACGCCCTTGGGGCTGCCGATCTGGATCACTTGATCCACCGGCGGGAAGTCAACGCCAAGATCGAGGCTGCTGGTACACACGACGCACCGCACGCGCCCGGCCTTGATCATCGCTTCGATGCGTTGACGCAGATCGCGATCGACCGAGCCGTGGTGCAGCGCCAGTGGGAGAACGCCGTCGGGGCTGCTCGAATCGTCTGGCGCCGACCGCTCGGCTCGTGAGTCCGACGCTGACGCGACGCTGGCGCGGTCAGCCTCAGGCGCGATGTTGCCTGTCTCGCTGAGCGCCATCGCGCCCAGGCGCAGCCACTCCGGGCGGGCCTTCAGCAGCGATTGGTACCAGATCTCCGCCTGCCCGCGCGTGTTGCAGAACAGCAGCGATGTGTTGGCCGATTCGATCGCACCGATGACCGCCTCCAACTGTCGCAGGCCCAGGTGGCCCGCCCAAGGGAATCGCTCGACGTTCGCCGGGAGCAGCGTGTGAAACTCGTAGCGTTTCTCGCTGACGCCTCGGATGAGCAGCGCCGGGCTCGGAGCGGACGTGCCGGGAAGTTCGCCCGCGATCGGAACGCCGAGCAGCGCCTCGGCGGCGCGTTCGATGTTGCCGAGTGTGGCGCTGACACCGAAGACGACGAGGCCGGGGTTCCAGGCGCGCAGGCGGCTGAGGGCGAGCTCGGTTTGCACGCCGCGCTTGGAGCCGAGCAGTTCGTGCCACTCATCGACGACGACGAGTCGCACGCCCGAGAGAATCTCGCGAGCTCCGGCGTATGACAGCATGACGCTGAGGCTCTCTGGCGTCGTCACCATGGCGCGAGGCGGCTTCTCACGCTGGCGTGACTTCACCGACCCGGCGGTGTCGCCCGTGCGCAGCTCGACCTTCCACTTCAGCCCCACGCCGTCACACGCCGCCTGCAATGAGCCCGCGGTATCCGTCGCGAGTGCACGCAGCGGAGTGAGCCAGAGCGCTCGAAGGCCGGGTGGCTCGGGCGTGCGAGGCGTGTTTGGTGCGCTCAGCGCGACGGCTGCGCTCTTCCCCGCCGGCGCGGCCGATGCGCTGGATGCGGGCGAAAGGCCGGCGCGCGCGGCCTCATCCTCGATCAGTCCCATCCACGCCGCGAGCGTTTTGCCCGTGCCAGTGGGGGAGTGGATCAGGCCGCTTCGCCCAGAAGCGAACGCCCGCCATGCCTGCAACTGAAAATCGAAGGGCGTCCAACCGCGCGAGGCGAACCATGCGCGGGCAATTGGGAAGTCGGTCGATCGCTCGTCGGGAAGCGTGGGAGCGGGGGGCCCGGGTTCTTTCAGGGGCCAGCGGGCGAGCTGGGCTTCACGAAGTTCGTGGTACAACGCCGCGCCTTCGGTGCCGACGCTCCGGCCTCGTGTTGCTCTTCGTTTTTGGGCCAACGGGTTCCCTGCGCCGGTTCACTTGACCGCGGCGATCGCCTCGGCGGCGGTCGTCTTGATCAAGAGGCCCGAATCAAGCCGGGTGATCTTGAAGAGGTTCAGCAGGTTTGGGTTCAGGTTGAACATCGACATGCGACCCTTGTTGGTCTTTGCCGCTTTGTTGAGCGTGACGATCAGGCCGAGGCCGACCGACGAGATGAGTTGCACGTCGGTGAAATCCAGTGCGACCTTCCACGAGGTGCCCTTGGCGGCGTTCGAAATATCACCTTGGACGATCCCGGCCTCGTACTCGCCGAGTTTCTCGCACTTGAGCTTCGCGACAAGCACGCCGTCAACCATTGTTCCTTCGACATGCGTGGAGTTGAGCATTGTGGTCTTCCGTGAGGGAGCCCGGAGTGTACCGGGGTTTCGGCTTGTGCGTCGGGCGGGCTTGGCGCGAGCTCTCCTCGCGGACTTGGCGGACGACGAGCCCCGGACCTTGGTCGCGGCGGCCTTGGGTGCAGCGACTTTCGGTGTCGCAGCGCGTTTTGTCACCGCCTTCGCGGGCTTGGCCGAGCCGCGGGCCGGTGCCACTTTTCGCCGACCAGCGGCGACGCTGGCTCGCTTGGATCCTGTTGTCTTCTTGGCCATCGCTCGCTCCTTGAAGGACGCTGAGACTGCAGTTCTGGACTCGAGGCAGCTCGGACATTCACTCTGAAATCGTCGGGGCCGACGCGAACGGGATCGAACGCCCCTGGGCATCGACGCTCACCATCACCAGTCGGGCCTCGGTCACTGCGACGGTCTGGCCGGTGGTGAACCGCTCGGCCTCGACATCGACTTGCACCGTCACGCTCGTGCGGCCCACCTTCACCGTCGTCGCGTACGCGTTCACCACGTCGCCGAGCATGACCGGCTGCTTGAACTCCACGGCGTCCATCGCCACCGTGACCCATCGATGGGCCCCGTGCTGGCGGGCGCGAACGAACCCCGCCTGGTCGATGATCGAGAGAATCACGCCGCCGAAGATCGTGCCGTACTGATTCGTGTCCTTGGGCATCGTCATGACGCGCAGGGCGAGCGAGCGAGCGGGCAGCGGGGGGTGCGGGGGCGTGGCTGACGGCGGCGTGGCGTCGGAGTTCATCGATCGCAGGATATCACGCCGGGGCGGGCTGGCCGCACATAGCATTCGCTCCCACCTCAGGTTTGCCGCCAGCGTCGAGTGTCTCGGAGCACCGCATGCACCGATCGAAAGCCACACCAGAGTCTCTTCCCGACCCGCAGTCCGCGGGCGCGTCAATGGCAATCCCAACCGACGCGTGGGCGCTGGTTCGCCTTGACGCGCCACCAGTTCCGAAGGTTGCTGCGGTCGACACCAAGCCGCTGCCCCGAGGCCTCGCGGCGATCCTGGAACTCAGCAAGCCCCGAATCACCCGACTTGTCACGTTCACCGCCGTCGTCGGCTTCATCCTGGCGATCGCGGGCCAACGCACCGAGCTTGCATCGCTGGCGATGTGGATGACCGCGCTGGGCTGCATTGTCGGCACGGCGTTGTCGGCCAGCGGCGCGAACTCGTTGAACCAATGGTGGGAGCATCGGCGCGACGCGCTCATGCCGCGGACCAGTTCTCGACCGATCCCGACGGGTCGTTTGCGGCCGGATCAAGCGCTGTACGCCGGTGTGCTGTTCAGCATCGCGGGAGTAGCGATGCTGGCGTGGCTCTGCGGACCTGCCGCCGCGAGCGTTTCGCTGGTCACGATCCTGGTGTACGTGCTGATGTACACGCCGATGAAACCGGTGACGCCGCTATCGACGCTCGTCGGCGCCGTGCCCGGTGCGCTGCCGCCGCTGATCGGCTGGTGCGCCGGGCGGACGCTCGGATCGGAGTTTGCAAGCTTCGCGTCATTGGCTGAGTGGGGGGGCTGGTCGCTCTTCGGGCTGATGTTCGTGTGGCAGATCCCGCACTTCCTGGCCATCGCGTGGATGTATCGCGATGACTACGCCCAGGGCGGCTTCAAGATGCTGCCGATCTTTGATCGCACCGGCCATCTGACTTCGTTCATGGTCGCTGCATGGGCGGTGTTGCTCGTTCCGGCGACGGTCGCCCCCGCGTTCGCCATGCCCGATCGGCTCGGCCCGGTCTATGTCGCCGCGGCGTCGCTCACCAGCATGATCTTCCTGGCGGCGACGGTTCAACTGATGCTCGAGCGGACACGGGCCC
>JAIEQQ010000284.1 GCA_019747615.1 Phycisphaerales bacterium | reverse complement strand
GTCGCTCGCGGGGCGCGCGGCTGCCACCGTTGGCAGGGGCCCGCGAGGAGGGTAGGACGGCGTTGAGCCGGGTGCGAGGGCGGGCGTGGCCGCGCCATGAGGGGCCGCGTGCTGGGACGCGGGAACTTCACCAGCCGGATAAGACGTCGGAGGCGGGGCTTGAGTGACCCGCTCAACGAGTTGCGTAACGGCGGAAGTCAGTTGCGTGAGAGCGCTGAGTGTGTTGGCGAGCTTGTTCTCGTAGTCGTCCTGACGTGCGAGAAGTCTGCTGAGGATTCTGCCATCGGCCGCTGGGGGCGCGACTGGGGAATCGAGGTCGAGGGAGAAGGGCGGGTTGGCTCCATCCTGAATGGGCTCCGTCGCCGCAGCCGCTGCGGGGCTTGAAGGTGATACGTTGGCTTTGTCATCCATAGTGATGAGGTAAGGTGTTCTCCGGGGGTTGAATGAGACTGCGTCGTCGCCAGTGACGTTGGGTCACGAGTGGAGCTATGGATTTAGGCCGTTTTACTGACAGACAGACCGGTATATATACTAGACCGGGGAATAGGATGATATCCGGGGGATAGGGGATTAGGGGAGATATAGCGGAGAATATAAACAGGGCGAACTCGTTACAGTTAGTGTAGAGTCCTTACAGTCGTTACTTCCCTCTCCTTAAGACGAGACGGTGGGGAAGGTGGCAGGGAGCTGAGAGTGCTCGATGCGGCGCTTGCGAGCCTGAGAGCGAAGAGCCGTGATGGTGTGCTCGAAGATGCGCGCGAAGCGGAGCAGGATGTGAGCGAGGAGGCGACGCATGCGACCCATGGTGAGGTTGGCGGCGATGACGGCGCTCCAGCTGGTGCGATGCTGAGCGTTGAAGATCCAGGCGGGCGTAGCGGAATCGCCGACGAGGATGCGAGTGAGTAGGGAGCGAGCGCGTTCGAGTAACGCGGCGTCGGACTCGGAGGGGTCGAGCTCCTCGAGAGCGTCAAGTTCGCGGCGGTGGAACTCGTCGTAGAGATCGGCGAGATCGTTGAAGACGGGGATGAGGACGGGCGTGTCGTCGGGGACGGCGTCCTCAGCGGAGAGGTGGGCGGCCTTGGTGGTGTCCCAGACGGGATCGAACGCGTCGTCGAGGGCGTCTTGGGCGGCGAGGTCGAGGTCGTCAGGTGCGATCGGAGAGAGCAGCTGTTCCTCCCCGGGGTTGTAAACGACGTCGTCGTCCGGGAGCTGGAAGTCCGGAGCGGGGCGGTTGGAGCCGATGACGAACTCGCGGAGGCGGCTGGCGTGCACTTCGTGAGGGAACATGTAGCCGGTGGTGACGTTGACGAGCTGGTAGATGTTGTCCTTCACCTTGGCGTGGATGCGGAAGGGGCCCTCCCACTGACGGCGGTACTTCTCGTTGCGGGCCTTGTCGTTGGTGAGGGTGTTGAGGTAGACGAGATCTCCTTCCTGGAAGGGGTCGTCGGCGCGCTTGCTATTGGCGTACTTGCGCTGGTGCAGGCGAGCCTTGACAAGGTTGCCGGCTGCGAGTGCGAGCGCGTGGTGAAGTGCGGCGAGCATCTTGGTCTTGTAGGTGACTGGTAACGAGACAGTTCCGATGTCCTCAGAGTCGCCGGCGGGCGACGGGGGCGCGATGCGCGCCTCAAGGGCGGCGACGAGCGGCGTGCGGGCGTCGCGGATGTGGTTGAGGAAGAAGGGTGTGTCGCCTCGAGACTCATCGATCGACGAGATGATGGCGAGGCGAGCGGCCGGGAGCAGCAGGTCCCAGTCCTCGAGCTTGCCTTCCGTGAAGACGCGGAGGAAGTGGTTGACGGTGCGGTTGGAACGCTCGGCGAGGCCGACGAAGTTGGTGTGGTAGCCACCGCTGGTGTTGATGCGGACACGGAGCTGCTTGCACACCTCCTTGAGGAACGCGGAGCGAAATGCAGGGCCCTTGTCGGTGCGAACCACGGAGGGCGTCTTGCCGCGACAGACGACGTTGGTCACGAAACCGTCGACGAAGTCTTCTGCCGAGGCGGAGGCCGAGGCCCAGACCTCGAGGTCGCCGGTGGCCTCGCAGGTGCAGGTGGCGATGTAGCGGTTGCCTCGTGTGGTGCGCGGAAGCGGGCCGATGAGGTCGATCGACGCGACCTCCCAAGGGAGGCGGGCGTGCGGCGTGGAGTCCGCGACCTTGCCGAAGGGCGAGTGGTTGTCTGGCTTGCTCGCGTTGCACTTCGTGCAGGTCTTCACCCAGTGCGTGACATCCTCGCGAAGAGTTGGCCACCAGGCGACGCGTTGCGCGGTGTGGAGCGTCTTCCTGATGCCGAAGTGGCCGCCGATGACGGTGTCGTGGATCTCCCGCATGAAGTCGTGGCGCCGGGAAGCCGGGAGCACGAGTTGGGCGTAGGGGCGGAACGGGAGGCGGTGGTCGGCGGGAATGTCGCGGACGAGAAGGCCGTCGATGATGGAGAACGCGCCCTGGCCGATGGCGTCGAAGAACGGACTGAGCTGCGGGTCCTTGCGCTGCTCTTCTGCCATGCCATCGAGGTTGACCGCGAGAGTGCGCAGTGCCACTCCGCGGGGGATGTCCGCCTGCGCTGTCGGGATGATCGGGTGTACATCGATGCGCGGCGGCGAGGTGGGGGGCGAGTCCGGGGTAACTTCCTCGTCTGTGGGGGGCGCAGTGCCGGTCTCAACGACCGCGTTGGCCTTCGGCTCGGGTGATGCCCTGGCCTTCGCCTTCCGAGGTGGAGCGATGAGCTTGGCCTGTCGCTTGGCGAGCGCCTCGAGCTTGGCCGTCTTGGGCGTGACGTACTCGTCATACTTAGGATTCTTGCCGGCGGTGGCGCGCGACGGGCGGGGTCCGACGAAGGTGTGGTCTTGGTGTGCGATTGGAGGCCGGGAGAGCGCGTCCGCGTCCGAATGCGCCGCACCGGCGCGGTATTGCACGGTGAAGGTGAACTGGTCGAGGTATTCGAGCCAGCGCATGCGGAGCGGGTTCGTGTTGTTGATGCGCAGCGTCTTGATGTATTGGAGCGCAGCGTGATCCGTGACCCAGCGGAAGGGCGTCGCCGAGTGCAGGTACGGGTGGAAATGGCGCATTGCGAGTACTCCCGCGAAGAGTTCGCGCTCAGTGGCGGTGTACTTGCGCTGAGCGGCCGTGAAGGTCTTGGAGAAGTACGCGACGGGTCGCTCGTTCTTCGAGTCGTCGAGCTGGGCGAGCACAGCGCCAGCGGCGACGTTGGAGGCGTCGGTCTTGAGGATGAAGGGGCGCTCCATATCGGGGAGTGCGAGGCACGGGGCGGAGCAGAGAGCGTCACGAAGTGCCTCGAAGGCGTGTTGGTGGGCGGCTGTCCACTCGAAGGGCGTGTCCTTGTGCGTGAGCTGGACGAGCGGCGCGGCGAGGTCGGCGAAGTTCTTCACGTAGTTGCGGCAGAAGTTCGCGAGACCGAGGTAACTCTGCACGCCGGTCTTGTCGGTGGGCGGGCGCGCGTCGCGGATGACGGCGACCTTGTTCGGGTCCGGGGAGAGGCCCTTGTTCGAGATGACGTGGCCGATGAAGCTGAGGCAGTCGGCGAAGAAGATGGACTTGCGGCTGTTGAGCTTCAGGTTGTATTTGCGGCAGACTCGAATGAGCTTGCGAAGGTGTTCAAGGTGGCGCTCGAAGGTGTTGTCGCCGATGAGGCCGTCGTCCACGTAGAGGAAGAACAGATCCCAGTCTACTTCGCGGAAGATCGGGGCGATGGTTTGGTGAAAGATCGCGCCGGAGTTGGTGAAGCCCATCGGGAGAGCGCGGAATTGCAGTAGGCGGCCGTCGACCCAGATCGCGGTGTACTGACGGTCGTCGGGGTGAAGCGGCAACTGCTGGTAGCCAGTGACGAAGTCGATGCGCGAGAAGACGCGGCAGCCCTTGACGGAGTCGGCGACGTCCTCGATGCGCGGAAGCTGGATGGCCGTGCGGCCCACGTAGCGGTTGGCGGTGTGCGAGATATCAGCACAGGGGCGGATACCGCCGTCGGGCTTCTTCGCGAAGACGACGTTGCCACGCCAACTCGATGTGGACGGTTCTAGGAGCCCGATGCGAAGACCTTCTGCAGCCCAGTCGGCAGCGAGCTGGCGTTGTACGGGCGAGTCGCGGCGGGGCTTGGTCTGGATGGGCTTGGCGTCGGCGGGGACGCCGAGGCGAACGGGTTCAACGAGCGCCTCTCCGTGATGCAGGAGCTTGGGGCAGAGGACGTCTTGTGCGTTCTCCTCGATGAACATGGTGCGCAGCGCGTCGGCCCACTCGGGAGGGCAATCAGAGCCGATGCAGACGTTGAACGAGTCGTTGATCGCGAGGTCGCGGGACTTCTCCTTGATGATGTCGACTTCGGGGAACTCCGGAGCCGGGTCGAGCTCGTCGACCATGGTGGAGTCGGTGTTGAGCGACGGTGCGAGCGACGGAGTGTTGGTGGTGATCTCCGTGTGCAGGATGTCGCCGGGAAGCGGAGCAGGGGCCGGGTCCTCGTAGGTGATCTCCACAGGGAGTGTGGTCACCTTCGGGACGAGCGGGGGAACCGGTGAAGCGGAGCCCATGGCGGCGTAGTGACGACCACGTGCGAGAACCTCGGTGACAGCGTCGTCGTTGAGCTTCCGGACGTCTTCGAGGGAGCGCTGCAGATTTCCGGGATCCATTGCACGGGCGATGGCGTCCCCCTCCGCGGGAGTGGAACGGAGCGCGACCGGTGGAATCTTGCGCCCATGTCGGTCGGTGATGTAGAACCTCACAGTAGCGTGGAGGGGCGAGCCTTCGCCCATGACGATGCGGCGGTTCTTGAAGTCGATGACGGCGTTCAATTCGGTGAAGAACGGTAGGCCGACGACGAGATCGCAGGGAAGATTGGGCGCGACCGTGGCGGCGTGGGCTTGGATGCCGTTGTCGCCGAACTTGAAGTCGATCTCCGTCTCGCCGAGTGTTGTGTAGGTGCCGTTCAGTGCCGAGACAGTGCGGGGCTTGCCGTAGATGTGTTTGGCGAAGCGCTTGTTCACGAGTGTCGTGGTGGAGCCGGTGTCGAAGACGACTTGTGGGGCGAGGTAACCGTTCACCTTGAATTCGCCTTCGAGCTCCATAAAACGGGAGCGATCCTCGGGCGCGTCGTCGCCGAGGTACGCTCGGTCGCGGCGAGGAGCCGGACAGTCGCGTGAAGTGTGGCCGACTCCTTGGCAGTTGAAGCAGACGATGGAGTTGGCGGCGGGTTTTGCACCGGCGGGTGCGGGTGCAGGGGCGGCAGCGGGCCCAGGAGCCGTCGTGCGTGGTGTCGCGGCGGGGGCTGCCGGTGCGGGTGGAACCGCGGAGTTGCTCGCCGTGTCGCGACTCGAGCGGCCGTAGCGGGCGGGGGCGGTTCTTGTAGTAGGCGTGGGGGCTGCCGCGGCGTTGCGGCGGGGGCACTCGTCGTGCCAGTGCATGGCACCGCAGAAGGCGCACGGCCTTGATGGCTTGGCGGGGCGCGCAGATCGGTGCGGCGGGAGGGGCTTGGCGGACGTCGCGGTCGGTGCCGTCGCCTCGGCCTTCGTCTTCGTGACGGGCTTCTGGGTGAGGTTGACGTAGTCCGCAAAGTAGCGATGACAGTCGTCGACGAGCGCGTTGAGGTTGCCGTACTGATCCGCAGCGAGACGCCGGAGGTTGGAACGCTGGTCGGGCGAGACCGAGACGGCGTCGATGAAGCGCTCGATGAGATGTTGTAAGGCGGCCGCGCTGTCGCGTTGATTGATGAAGGACGCCTCCCAGCTGATGTGGGCGAAGGCGCCGGCGTTGCGCGTGCACTTCTTGAATTCCGCGATGAAGCTGGAGAAGCGCTGTTGGGCCGGGTCGAACGAGAGCGTGTTGAACCGGTCGGACCACTTCTTGCGAAGGATGGTGGCGTTGGGGCCGAAGTTTTGGAGGAGATAGGTCTTTGCGCCGAGCCAGGTCTGCTCGCGCATGAGTTCGTCGCGTACATCGGCGCCCACGCGCTCGACGGTGATGAGCTTCCAGAGCGCGAGAAGACGGTCGTTGTTGCCGGCCTTCTCCGTGGCGCGCTCGAAGTTGGAGATGTAGTCGTGAATGACGTGACACTCGGGGTCGAACTTCTCAAAGGCCTCCGTGAGCTTGACGGTCTCCTTGGAGCTGATCTTGCCTCCGCCGGGTGTCAGAGGGTCGCTGTAGTCGATGGCGAGAGTGTTCGGAGTGGTGGCGACGCGCGCCGGCGTCGAGTGCCGGGGGGCCACAGTGGCGGCGTCGCGCGCCGGCGTCGAGTGCCGGGGGGCCGCATGGGAGGATGCCGCAGCGCGCGCGCTCACCTGAGGGCCGCTGGGATCGTGCGAGGTTGGGTCGCTCGCGGGGCGCGCGGCTGCCACCGTTGGCAGGGGCCCGCGAGGAGGGTAGGACGGCGTTGAGCCGGGTGCGATGGCGGGCGTGGCCGCGCCATGAGGGGCCGCGTGCTGGGACGCGGGAACTTCACCAGCCGGATAAGACGTCGGAGGCGGGGCTTGAGCGACCCGCTCAACGAGTTGCGTAACGGCGGAAGTCAGTTGCGTGAGAGCGTTGAGTGTGTTGGCGAGCTTGTTCTCGTAGTCGTCCTGACGT
>JAIEQQ010000238.1 GCA_019747615.1 Phycisphaerales bacterium | reverse complement strand
GCGCGTGAACCCCATCCTGTTCAACCGCCGCCACCTCGGCGTCCTGACATTCCTCGTATCGCTGGCGCACGCGTTGCTCGCGTTCGGTTACTACCACGCCTTCGGCGTCGTCTCTCCCCTCCGCTCATTCCTTTCCAGTAACACGAACTTTGGCTCGGTTGCCGCGTTCCCGTTCGAGCTACTCGGGGCCGCGGCTCTGCTGATCCTGTTCCTGCTCGCAGCGACGAGCCACGACTTCTGGCTCAAGAACCTCAGCGCGAGGTCTTGGAAGCGCTTGCACTTCGGCGTGTACGTTGCGTATGCCCTCGTCATCGCCCATGTCGCGCTCGGCGCGATGCAGGATCGCGCTGGGCCGGTTTCGCCCATGCTCATGCTCATCGGCGCCGTGGTGCTGGCGGCGCTCCACATCGCGGCCGGACTCCGCGAACGCTCACGCGATCAACGTCTCAACAGCCCCGAGCTCTCCAGCGATGGCTGGGTCGATGCCGGCCTCGCGTCGGCGATTCCCCACGATCGCGCGCGCGTCATCGATACGCCGGGCGGCGAGCGCCTCGCGATCTTCCGCCACGGTAACGGTGTCTCCTGCGTCACCAACGTCTGCGCACACCAAGGCGGCCCACTCGGCGAGGGCCGCGTCGTCGATGGCTGCATCACCTGCCCCTGGCACGGCTGGCAGTATCGCCCGGAAGACGGCTGCGCGCCGGCGCCATTTACCGAGAAGATCGCCACACACCAAGTTCGCATCGTCGCGGGGCGCGTGCTCGTGAATCCCGCCCCGCTCCCCCCGGGAACCCCCGTCGCGCCCGCTTCGATCACGAAGGGGTCGCACCATGGCTGAGCCCAGAACGCGCGCCGACTCCGTTCCGTTCTATGTGAACTACCTGCCGCTGCACCCGGTGCTGCGCCGGTCGATGCTCGCGTTCCTTGGCTCCTCGCTTGGCCTGGCGATCTGCGTCGCGAGCGTCTGGTCGATGAACCGCGCCGACCCCGGAAGCGCGACGTGGGATGACGGTCGTTCGCAGACCTTCTCGGGCGTTCTGATCCCCGGGGCCTATCCGATGCTCCTCACGACCGACCCGCAAACAGGCCTCGATCGCACCATGCTCCTGGTCGAAGTCGGCAAGCGCGGCGTGCAATCCCGTTTCAACGAAACCGCCCCGCGCCACATCGAACTCTCCGGTTGGCTGCTCACCAGAGATGATCGCACAATGCTCGAACTCGAACCCGAGCAGAGCGTACGGAGCTCCACGCAGCCCCCACCGCCCATCGACATTGACCGCGTGAGCGAGCGCCCCGGCTCGCCGGGGATCGTTCAACTCCGCGGCGAAATCGTCGATTCAAAGTGCTACCTCGGTGCCATGAAGCCCGGCTCTGGAAAAGCTCACAAAGCCTGCGCTACCTTGTGTGTGCGTGGCGGCGTCGCCCCGGTCCTGGTTGTCAGCTCGCCCGGCAGCGGCCCGCGCGCGTACCTCATCCGCGGCGCAGATTCCGGAGCTCTGCCAAGTCTCGTCGAGCACCTGATCGCCGACCCGGTCGAGATTCAGGGCCAGCACACGATCCTCGGCGATCTGCACATCCTGACCGTCTCCGCCGAAAACGTCCGGAGGCTCTAGAGAACACCGTTGGCCCACAGGCCACTTCATTCACTCGTTGATTCAACCATGAACACACCCGCCCCACTGTCATCAGCAAGCTTTGTTGGAACTCCGGCGACCCGCGACGGCCACACAGGTCCGGCGCTGGCGGTGCCCGCCACACACCACCCCCGCACGAGCCCCGTCGTCGAGCTCGCCTCGGCAATCAATGTCGTCCTGCGAGAGCTGCACGCGATGCTCGGAGCGATCTCCGACGAGAAGTACACCCAGCCCTCGTCCGCCCAGTTCATGCGCGCGACCATCGGGGGGCACATGCGCCACTCGATCGATCACCTCGCGGCGCTCGTCGATGGCTTGATCGTCGGCGTTGTCGCGTACGACCGGCGCGCTCGCGGCACACCCATCGAGACCGATCGCAACGCCGCGGCGACGGAACTCGCCCGCCTCGCGACCGCCTTCGAAGCGCTCAGCGACGCCGATCCCGCTCGCCCGCTGACGGTCGAAGTGATGGCGACTCGCGCCGGGGCCTTCCAGGCCGTGACATCGACGCTCGCGCGAGAGCTGGCGTTCGTGCTCAGCCACACCGTTCACCACCAGGCGACTCTGCGCGGCATGGTCGTCGCCTGCGGCGTCACCGTTCCGGACAACTTCGGATTCGCCAACGCCACCATCGCCCACAAGGACGCCGGCCCGTGTGCACGCTGACGATCATGCGGACGCGCGGCGCGCCGACGATGACCGTCGCACCGACGGCCGCCTCGGCCTCATCGCCCGGGGCGCTGGTGATGCGAATCGTCATGAATCGCGACGAGCAGCGGTCACGACCGCCGGGCATCGGGCCTCGCGTTGTCCGGTGCGGAGATCGCAGCGCGGTCATGCCGATCGACCCGGTCTCCGGCGGGAGTTGGGTCGGCTGCAACGATTACGCCGTCGTCGTCGCGCTCCTGAACGCGACAAGCACACCGCCGCGCCCGGGCGCTCCCGTCGCCACAGGCACACCGACACGCTCGCGCGGCGCGATCGTGCCTATGCTGCTGGCGGCCGCGAACCTGCACGAGGCGCTCGACATCGCCACATCGCTCGACCCCCAGGAGTTCCCCCCCTTCCGTGTCCTGATCGCCGTTCACACGCGGAGCGTCGTCCTTCATGCCGATGGCCGCTCGATCGGCGTCCATCGCACGAGCGATCTCAGCAGACCGATGATGCTGACGAGTTCAGGCCTCGGCGATGAGCTCGTCCAAGCCCCGCGCGGGCGCGAGTTCGAGCGGGCGTTCGTAGCAGCGATGTCACCGAACACTGCCACGTCGCTGCGCGCAAACCTCGCGGCCCAGGACGCGTTTCACATGCTGACCGACCCACATTACCCCGAGCTGGCCGTCCGCATGGCCCGCGCCGACGCCCGCACCGTGAGCGTCACGACGCTCGATGTCTTCGAGGACCGGGCGGAGATGACGTATCAGCCGCTCCGCGACGACCTGACCCAGGACGGCGAGCCACAGCCCGCCAGCATCCAGTTCACGCCTCAAGAGGCGATTCGATGATCGCCTCCTCGCCGATGACACCCGCGGAGCTGCGACGGCTCCGCTTCGCTGCGTGGCTCGGGCGCTTGCAACGCTGGGAGTTCTGGTCCGCGTGGTGGGTCTATGCGCCGTTGCTGCCTTGGATCGTGTGGCACGCCCTGCGGTCGCGCCATCCGATGGGCTTCACCGCAGTCAACCCGGCGATTCCCGCTGGAGGCGCCGTCGGCGAGTCCAAGTCCCAGATCCTCGCCGCGCTCCGAGGCGACCGTGTTCTGAAATATCAACTGCTCGTGCCAGGGCCAATCGACACGCGGATGGCGACACTCGAAGCTTTCATAACACGCTCGCGCACGACCTGGCCCATCATCCTCAAGCCCGACATCGGCGAGCGCGGCACCGGCGTCCGGCGCATCGCAAGCTCATCCGCCGCCCGCGCGTACCTAGAACGATTCACATCCGACGTGATCGCGCAGGTCTATCACCCCGGCCCCCGCGAGGTCGGCGTCTTCTACGCCAGAGTCCCCGGCGAGTCGCGCGGGCGAATCCTGGGCGTGACGGCAAAGCACTTCCCGAGCGTCATTGGTGATGGCCGCTCCTCCGTCCGCGAGTTGATCTGGCGACATCCGCGCCTGCGGTTTCAGGCAGCGGTGTTTCTCGATCGCCTGGGCGCCGACGCAGATCGGTGCCTCGGGGCCGAAGAATCGCTCCAGTTGGGGGTGATTGGCAACCACTGCCGCGGGACGATGTTTACCGATGCGCCGGACCTGGCGACGGCCGATCTGGCCCGGGCGATGGACGAAATCTCGGCTGATTCGGCTGGAATTGAGTTCGGTCGGTTCGACCTGAGATACGCCGACGACGAGGAACTTCGGCGCGGGCGTGGATTCGCCGTAGTCGAGTTTAACGGTGTCTTCGCAGAAAACACCAGCATCTATGACCCCAATTGTGCATTCTGGTCAGGACAGCGAACGCTCCGCGAGCAATGGAAGCTGGCGTGCGAGATCGGGGCCAGGCGAGTGCGGGCCGGCGCACGAGCGACCGGACCGATCGAGTTGCTCCGGATGGTTTGGGCGCACCGGCGGCGACCGGGCGCGGGCGAAGGATCGGACTAGGCGGGGGATCAGATAAAGGGTTCGCGGCCGCGGAGTGGCCGGGGCCCGTAGAGTTCGGGTCAGCGGACAGTCACCCTTCTGCGAGAGCAACCATGAGCGACCGCAGCACACTCGAAACGACCATCCCCACCCCCCCGGGCCACACGCGGATCTCCGTGCAGACCATCTCGGCTCAGGGGATGGCGTCGCCGTTCTCGCCGCTGGTGGGGTATTCGCTGGATCACCTGCTCAAGCTGGATGGAATGCAAAGCCTTTACGACGCCGCACTCGATCAGCAGGCCGGCCCGTTCGCCGGGCGGGTGCTGAAGTCGCTGGCGGTTCGTTCGGATGTCACCGACGCGGATCTGCGTCGGATTCCGGCGACGGGGCCGACGATCTTCGTCGCGAATCACCCCCTGGGGGGGATCGACGGGCTGATGTTCCTCGAGCTGATCTCACGGGCTCGCCCCGATGTCAAGCTCTTGGCCAACTCCTATCTCTCGATCATCCCCGAGCTTTCGAAAGACATCATCAAGGTCGATGTCTTCTCCAGCGACCATGCCATCAACACCACCGCGATCCGATCCTGCGTGCGCTGGCTGAAGGCCGGCGGCTGCCTTGCGAGCTTCCCGGCGGGTGAGGTTTCGCGGCTGCGCCTGCGCGAGGGCTCGGTCAGCGACGGGCCTTGGGCGGCCTCGGTGGCGATGCTGGCGCGAATGACCGGCGCGCAGGTCGTCCCGGTCTACTTTGATGCCCGGAACAGTTGGATCTTCCAGGCGCTTGGGCTGGTCCACCCGCTGCTTCGCACCGCCCTGCTGCCTCGCGAGATGCTGTGGAAGCGTGGCGCGAGCATCCGCGTGCGGGTTGGGCGGGCGGTCGCGGCCGAGCGGCTGGCTCGGTTTGAGTGCGACGCGGACGCCGCGTCGTATCTGAGGGCGCGGACGTACTTGATGTCGGACGCTGCGCCCAAGCAGGCCAAGGTCCGCGTTCAGGCCGAGATCGCGCCCGAGACTGCGACGGAGCTGCTGCAGAAGGACGTGGACGCCCTGCCGGCGGATCGCGCGCTGGCATCGATCGGCACGATGCGCGTGATCATCGCCGATGCGCACGAGCTGCCGCATGTCTTGCCGGAGATTTGCCGCCTGCGTGAGATCTCGTTCCGCGATGCGGGCGAGGGCACGGGCAAGTCGATGGATACCGATGAGTTTGACCGCACGTACAAGCACCTGTTTGTCTGGGACGACACCAAGCGATCGGTCGTCGGCGCGTATCGGCTTGGGCTGACCGACAAGCTCATCGCCCGCAGCGGCGTCGCGGGGCTCTACACGTCCACGCTGTTTCGGTACGACGAAGCGCAGCTCAAGCTGCTGACGCCGGGGATCGAGCTCGGCCGCTCGTTCGTGCGAAAGGAGAGCCAGAACGACTTTGCGACGCTGCTGTTGCTGTGGCAAGGCATCGGGCACTTTGCGGTGGCCAACCCGCAGTACCGCATGCTGTTTGGAACCGTGAGCATCTCCGATGACTATCCGTCGCTGTGCCGCAAACTGCTGGTGAACTTTGTGAACGAGACGGTGGGCGCGGGGGACTTCAAGGGGCTGGCGAGCCCGACGAGCCCGCCGCGGTTTAACAGGTTCCGCCAGCGTGAGACTGATCTGGCGTCGCAGACGATCGACAATCTGGACGACGCGGACCAGCTCGTCGCGTCGATCGACCCCAACGGCCGCGGCGTGCCGGTGCTGCTGCGTCAGTACCTGGCGCTCGGGGCGAAGCTCGTGGGCTTCAACGTGGATTCGGCCTTCGGCGATGCGCTGGACGGGTTGATCGTCGTGGACCTGGCCAAGGCACCTGCCCGGCGCGTCGCCCGCTACATGAGCGTGAAGGGCCACGCCGACTTCCTGCGCTACCACGGCATCGCACCGACGCCGGGCGGCTCGGCGATGCGAGCGGCGAAGCTGGGGCACTGACATCGGAGTATGCAGGGGGCGCGGGGAGTGCAGGGGGACGCAGAGAAAGGCCGGAAGGCCGGTCTTTCAACGAAGGGACGGAAGGAATGGAAGGGTGAAGGGATCGGGCATCAAGGGAGCCCGGAGCGCAAGCTCCGGCTTCAGCCTTTGGCCTCGAGATCCTCAAGACATCGGAGTACGCAGGGGACGCAGAGTTTGCAGGGGCACGCAGAGAAGACAGGGAATGTACACGGAGAGGACGGAGGGGCGCGGAGGTACACGGAGGGGGAAGGGAAATGCCCGAGGTTTGAGGTCCGAGCGGGTGAATACCCAACATGAAAC
>JAIEQQ010000306.1 GCA_019747615.1 Phycisphaerales bacterium | reverse complement strand
AGGGGTACATTCAACTGGTGATTCAGTTGATGCTGAAGCCAACCGAGCCGCAGTGGTTGAACTTCATCACCTACGCGTTCATGCACGCCGGGTGGCTGCACCTGATCGGCAACATGGTCGTGTTGTGGGTGATGGGCGCGGCGGTTGAGAACCGGCTGGGGCACGTTGGCTATCTGGCGTTCTATCTCTGTGCAGGAGTCTTGGCGGGGCTGGCGCACATGGCGGTGTCGTTCTTCCCGGTGCTCGGCGCTTCAGGTGCCGTCGCGGGCGTGACCGGGGCGTACCTGGTCTTCTTTCCGGTGGCGCGTGTGCGCATGCTGTTTCTCTTTGGGTTCATCGGCGTCTTTGAAGTGCCGGCGTGGTGGTTTGTGATCATCGGCGTGATCAAGGACGTGTACTTTGCGGTGTCCGGCGGCGGCGGGAACGTCGCGTTCGTTGCGCACTTGGGCGGATACGGCGCGGGGATCGTTGTGAGCGTTGCGCTCCTGGCGGGCGGACTCGTTGAACGCCAGACATATGACGCGTTCGGCGTTTTCCAAGGCATCGCGCGTCGGCGACGGTTTCGTGCTGAGATCGCGAAGGCTTCCGGAGCGACGGGAGATGCGGCACGGAGCGATCGGTGGATTGCGCGGCCCGCAATAAGTGATGCCGACGGCGCGGCCCTCGCCGAGGCGCGGGCGAACATCTCAGCCGCGGTCAACGAGCGACGGATGGGCGACGCCAGCTTGGCGTATGGGCGGATGATGCAGCGATTCCCGGCGGCGGGAAAGGCCACGACGCTCAACGCTCGCGCACAGCTTGAGATCGCCAATCACCTGTTTCATTCTGGCTCGAACGCCAGCGCCGCAGGGGCCTATCAGGCGTATGCGGAGGCATATCCGGATGATCGCGAGACGCCGGGGGTGCGCGTGCTGCTGGCGCTGATCGCGCTGCGGCACTTGAACGATCCGAAGCGAGCGGCCAAGGCGCTGGAGGGCGTGGAGATCGGGCTGACCGATGAGGCCCATCGGCGGCTCGCGGCCGACCTTCGGGCGGAGTTGGGCAAGCTGAAGACGGCGTGACAGGGCCGGCACGCGAGGCGGCGTGAGCGTGAGGATGCCGCCGGTCCGTGGCCGTACCCTGCGGGCATGAGTTCTCGCGCGTTGATGCTGGCGACCGGCAACCCGCACAAGGTGGACGAGTTACTGGCGATCTTTCGCGAGATCGATCTGGATGTTCGGCTGCTGTCGCTGGGCGACGCGCTGAACGCCGCCGCGCTGCACGAGCCGCGAGAGACGGGAACGACGTTTGGCGAGAACTCGCAGATCAAGGCGATG
Organism: Phycisphaerales bacterium; assembly: GCA_019747615.1. The sequence goes on along the minus strand of JAIEQQ010000306.1, from coordinate 5,160 downwards.
TCGTATGCGGCGCAGACGGGCATGCTCTGTCTGGCCGATGACAGCGGCCTGGAGATCGACGCGCTGGACGGGCGGCCGGGCGTGATCAGCTCGCACTATTTCTGCGATGGCGATGAGGCGCGGGCGGCAGGGCTCGGACGTGCGGATCGCGATGAACGGAACAACGAGCGTGTGCTGCGTGAGCTTTCGGGAGTGCCGGATGTTCAGCGGGCGGCGCGGTTTGTGTGCGTGATGACGCTGGCGACGCCGGGGGCCAGCGGCGGGCCGGCGCAGGTGCTGGCGCGGTCGAAGGGGACGATGGAGGGGCGGATCGGGTTGCCGCCGCGCGTGCCGGCGGGGCGGAACGGGTTTGGCTATGACCCGCTGTTCCTGGTTGCGCCAGCGTTTGAGCTCGCTGCGGCGGAACTTTCGCCCACTGAGAAACACGCGATCAGCCATCGGGGGAACGCGGCGCGGAAGATGGGCTCGCAGATCAAGGCGCTCTTCGGATGGTGACCCAGTGCGTGTGCCATCGTGTGCCGTTTGCGGAGATCAAGCGACTGGCGGCCAGCGGGATGTCAGTTGCCGAGATCTCGGCGCAAACCAAGTGCTGCACGGGGTGCGGCATGTGCCGGCCGTATGTGTACGTGGTGCTCACCACGGGCGCGACGTCGATCCCGGTGCTGTCGCGATCGCAGAGCGCGGAGCTTGATGCGCGGCTGGAGACGTTGCTGCCGAGAGGTGAGGGCAAGTCGGGTACTGCGTAAGCAGATGGAGCACCCCGTCGGGGTGCGAAGGACATTGAAACGCAAACGGGCGTGTCGCTCGAGGACTCGTTTCCACCCCCGGCTGCTTTCGGGCAGCCCGCTGGGCTGAGGAACACGTGATCCGTGGTCCAAGAAAATGGCCCGCCATTGCTGGCGGGCCATGTGAAACTCACTCATGTTGACGGACGCGAGATGCGGCCGCTCAGTTGCCCGACGAGACGCTCTCGCCCGAGCCGGGGATCTGGACCTGGGGCATGCCCAGGAGCTCGTCGGTCGAGGCGCCGAGGCGCTCGGCGACCAGAGCCGCGTCTTCGAGCATCGCGTCCTCGTCGTCGGTGCTGCTGGCCGGGAGGCCGAGGGCGGTGGCCTTGAGCGACTGGTAGGGGCGGAAGCCGGTGCCCGCGGGGATCAGGTGACCCAGCAGGACGTTCTCCTTGAGGCCGAAGAGCTCGTCGGTTGCGCCCTTGAGCGACGCTTCGGTGAGCACCTTGGTGCTCTCCTGGAACGACGCACCGGAGAGGAACGACTCGCTGGAGAGGGCCGCCTTGGTGATGCCAAGCAGCAGCGTGCGACCCGTGGCCGGGCGGGCTCGCTTGGTCTTGCAACCCTCGCGACCCGCGGCCTCGGCGCGAGCGTTGGCCTCGCGAACCGTGTCACGGTGGACCTTCTCGTTGACCGCCAGCTCGGTGCCGCCGGCATCGGTCACGATCATCATCTCCATGACCGTTGCGTTCTTGCGCTTGAACTCCCACTTGTCGACGACGTCGAACGGCAGCAGATCGGTGTCGCCCGGGTTCTCGACGCGCACCTTGCGGAGCATCTGCGAGAGGATGACCTCGATGTGCTTGTCGTTGATCGTCACACCCTGAGCGCGATAGACGTTCTGGACCTCGTCGAGCATGTAGGCCCAGAGCGCTTCCTCGCCCTTGATCGCCAGGATTTCCTTCGGGTCCATCGGGCCTTCGGTCAGCGGCTGGCCCGCTTCAACGAAGTCACCGGTGTGGACCAAGAGGGTCTTGTCGGTCGAGACGTGGTGAGCCTTCTGCAGCTCGGGTGCGTGCTCGGGGATCACGATGATCGTGATCTTGCCCTTGCGCTTGTCCGAGTGGATCTCAACACGACCGGCGACGGCGGCCATGACGGCCGGGTCCTTCGGGCGGCGAGCCTCGAAGATCTCGGTGACGCGGGGCAGACCACCGACGATGTCCTGCGAGCCCGACGCGGCGCGGGGCTGGCGAGCGAGCATCTGACCGGCACGGATCTTCGCGCCGTCTTCGACTTCGAGTCGAGCGCGGGCAGGAAGATAGTGGAAGTCCATGATGTTGCCCTGGGCATCGACGATGTTGATCGCCGGGTGCAGGTCGCCCTTGTGCTCGATGATGACCTTGGCCTTCTTGCCCTCGCCGGCGTCCTCGATGCGGAAGGTTTCCTTCTCGCGGATGTCGACGTACTGCACGATGCCGTCCTTCTCAGCGAGGATGGGCGTGCGGTGCGGGTCCCAGCGGACGAGGCGATCGCCCTTCTTGACCTCGGTGCCCTCGGGCATCATGAGGTACGCGCCGTACGGGATCTTGAGCTTCTCAAGCTCGCGGCCCTTGGCATCGAGCACCGCCAGCTCGCTGTTGCGCTTCAGGACGATCCACACATCGTGGCCTTCGTCGTCCTTACCCGGCACAGCATTACAGTCACGCAGCTCGAGCTTGCCAGGGTTGCTGGCGCGATAGTCGCTCTCGCTGGTGGTGCGCTGACCGATACCGCCGGTGTGGAACGTACGCATCGTGAGCTGCGTTCCGGGTTCACCGATGGACTGCGCGGCGATGATGCCGACTGCCATGCCCGGCTCGACCATGCGGCCGGTCGAGAGGTCCATGCCGTAGTCCAGCACGGAGCAGCCGGTGCGGGCCTCGCTGGTGAGCGGGGAGCGGACGAAGACTTCCTGGATGTTGAGCTCTTCGACGCGCTTGGCCATCTCCTGGCTGATGACCTGGTTTTCCTTGACCACGATCTCATCGGTGATGGGATTGCGGATGGTGACCAGCGCGACGCGACCGATGATCTGATCGCGGAGCGGCACATCGACCTGCTCGCCCTTATACAGAGCACGCTTGCGGATGCCGCGGCGGGAGCCGCAGTCGTTGACCTGGATGATGACCGATTGCGCCACGTCGCAGAGCTTGCGGGTGAGGTAACCGGCGTCGGCGGTCTTGAGGGCGGTGTCGGCCAGACCCTTTCGCGCGCCGTGGGTGCTGGAGAAGTATTCAAGAACGTTGAGGCCTTCGCGGAAGTTGGCGCGGATCGGCGTCTCGATGATCTCGCCGCTCGGCTTGGCCATGAGGCCTCGCATACCGGCGAGCTGCATGAGCTGGCTGACGTTACCACGAGCGCCTGAGTCGCTCATGAGGTAGACGGGGTTGAGGTAGAACTTGGCCTTTTTGTCATCGCTGGCGGCCTCGGTGCCGTCGGGGAGGCGGCGGTCAACCTTGAGCGTGGCCTGCAGCGATTTGGTGACCTGCTCGCGGCAGTGAGACCAGATGTCGATGAGCTGGTTGTAGCGTTCGCGGGCGGTGATGATGCCGCGCTCGTAGTTCTTCTCGACGCGATCGACCTTCTTCTGGCCGTCGTCGAGCAGGGCCTGCTTGTCCTTGGGGATGCGCAGGTCGGTGATGCCGAAGGAGAGGCCGGCGAGCGTGGACTGCTTGAAGCCGATTTCCTTCAGCTTGTCGAGCAGGTTGATGGTCGCGGCGCGGCCGGCGAAGGCGTACGCATCGTCGATGACGCGGCTGGCGCCCTTCTTGCCAAGGGCGCAGTTGTAGAAGGGCATGCCGCGCTCGATGATCTCAGAGAACAGGATGCGGCCGACGGTGGTGGCGATGCGGTTGTTCTCGGCCATCGGCTTGGGCGGCGAGGACTGCTCATCGACCGACTGCGTGAAGGCATCGAGACGGACCACGATCTTCTCATGGATGAAGATCTTGCGGTGCTCGTAGGCGAGGATCGCTTCCTTGGGGCTGCTGAAGGCCTTGACGGAGTTGTCCGCTCGCTCCTTTTCATCCGGCGGCATGTACGTGATGTAGTACACGCCCATGACGATGTCCTGGCTGGGCGAGATGATCGGCTTGCCGGAGGCGGGCGAGAAGATGTTGTGCGTGCTCATCATGAGCACGTGGGCCTCGGCCTGGGCCTCGACGCTGAGCGGGAGATGGACGGCCATCTGGTCGCCGTCGAAGTCGGCGTTGAAACCGCCGCAGACCAGCGGGTGAAGGCGGATGGCGTTGCCTTCAACCAGCGTGGGCTCGAAGGCCTGGATACCCATTCGATGCAGCGTCGGTGCGCGGTTGAGCAGGACCGGGTGCTGGTAGATGACTTCTTCCAGGATGTCCCAGACCTCGGGGTCGCGACGCTCGAGCATGCGCTTGGCGGACTTGATCGTGTCGGCGAAGCCGTGTTCCTTGAGCTTGCGGATGATGAACGGCTGGTAGAGCTCCAGCGCGATCTTCTTGGGCAGGCCGCACTGGTGGAGTTTGAGCTCGGGACCGACGACGATGACGGATCGCGCGGAGTAGTCCACGCGCTTACCGAGCAAGTTCTCGCGGAAGCGGCCCTGCTTGCCCTTGATCATGTCGGTGATCGACTTGAGCGGGCGGTTGGACGAGCCAAGGACCGGGCGACGGCAGCGGCCGTTGTCGTAGAGCGCATCGACCGCCTGCTGAAGCATGCGCTTCTCGTTGCGGATGATGACCTCGGGCGCGTTGAGGTCCATGAGCTTCTTGAGGCGGTTGTTGCGGTTGATGATGCGGCGGTAGAGGTCGTTCAAGTCGCTGGTGGCGAAGTTGCCGCTCTCCAGCAGGACCAGCGGGCGCAGGTCCGGCGGGATGACGGGGATGACGTCCTGAACGAGCCAGGTGGGGTCGTTCTCGCTGCCGCGGATCTGCTCGACGATCTTGAGGCGCTTGGAGAGGTCCTTGATCTTCTGCTTGCTCTTGGTTTCCTTGAGGTCGCGACGGAGATCCTCGGCGAGCTTGTCAAGGTCGGTACGCTCCAGCAGTTCGCGCACGGCGTCGGCGCCCATGAGAGCGCGGAACGCGTTGCCGAACTTATCGACCGCGGCGCGGTACTCATCCTCGGTGAGCATCTGCTTGAACTTCAGTTCAGTATCGCCCTGATCGACGACGACGTAGTCCTGGAAATAGATCAACTTCTCCAGGTCGCTGGTCTTCATGGCCAGCAGATTGCCCAGGCGGCTGGGCACGGCCTTGAAGAACCAGATGTGAACCGTCGGCGCCGCAAGGTTGATATGGCCGAAGCGCTTGCGGCGCACGCGGCTGTGCGTCACCTTGACGCCGCAGCGCTCGCAGATGATGCCCTTGTACTTGGTGCCGCGGTACTTGCCGCAGGCGCACTCGTAGTCGCGCTC
>JAIEQQ010000267.1 GCA_019747615.1 Phycisphaerales bacterium | reverse complement strand
CGATGGCGCCTGGCGATGCGTCGCGCGTTCCGGTGCCGCTGGCTTGAGCCTGTCCTTCGGGTGCGTTGGTGAGGATGGCGACGTTGGAGCCGCTGCGGGTGATTCGGGCTTGGACTTCGGCGAGGCCGCGGGCGCGGGCGATGCCGGCATCGCGGGCGCGTTGGATGGCGGTGGCGAGGGACTCGTTGCCGCCAGCGCCGCCGGTGCCGGTGTTCGCGGCGGCTCCGGCTCCGCCGGCGAGCGGGAAGGGTGAGGAGTCAAGTGGCGAGAGGCCTGCGGCGGCGGCGTTCTCGTTCGGGCTCAGGAGATCCGCGGGGATGGATTTCCACTGTGTGGTGGCCAGGCGGTCCAGATCGAGCGGCACGAGCGTGAGCTCGATGACTTTCGGCTGGCCGGCGCTGATGACGCGGAGCTTGAGCTTGTCGCCGGGGTTTGCTTTGCGACTGACCAGGACATCGCGGAGCGTGTTGGCGTTTTCGACGGCGCAGGCGTCGATCTCGAGGATGATGTCAAAGGGTTTAAGGCCGGCCAGATCGGCGGGGAGGCCGGGGACGACACCGGCGACCATGACGCCGCGCCCCGGGGTGAGGCCAAGATGGCCGACGAGGGCGGGATCAACCGGCATCATCTGGACGCCGACCATGACGGCGCGACCGGCGAGTTGGGAGAGATCGGGGTTGAGTGGCGAGGTGGATGACGCGGAGCCGGGACGGGCAAGTGGTGCTTCTGGGCTCAGGCCCATCATGGCTCTCATGCTACTGGCGGTTCGCGAGGCGTTGTTCTGGTGGCCTCCGATCGAAGTGCCCGCGCCAGCGCCGGAAAGCGAGTTGGTCCGCGCGCCGAGCTCGACGGTGGCCAGCGTGTTGCCAACGCTGTCCAAGAGACGGAGCGAATCGCCGTCGACGCGGGCGCGAGTGAGGCCGACGTCCTTGTTGTTGATCTTGACGAGTTTGACCACGCGGCCCTGAGTCTGCACCACATACTGATCGGGGCCGACGCGGACCTTGTGCGTGATCGGGTCATCGAGGTCGTCAACGGTCGTGGGCAATGTGCCCGTCACCGGGGCGGCGTTGCCGATGGGTGGCTGCGATGACGGCGTTAGCGTGGGGCGCTTGGGGGCATCGGGCTCGCGTAGGTTGACGGTGCCGAGGGCGGGCAACGCGAGTGCGAGCAGGGCCAAGAGGCTCGATGACAGAGAATGAGTCGGCATGGTTTGTCTCCGGCGCGTGCTGTGGACAGGACGCCAGGGGGAGTTTGGACAAAGCTTGCTCAGAGCGGAGTGGTCGTGGTCGGGGCCGCGGGCGGCGCGGCCGGGATGAGGATGGTGCGGCCGAGCTCGTCGGTGCCGAGTTTGAAGAGGTCTTTGACGACGGCTCGCTCGATGAACTGGCGGAGATAGACGACTTCGAGCGCGGCGTCGTCGCCCGGGGCGGGCTGGCTTTGGATGACGAACTTCTGCGGCATCTCGCCCAGGACTTTGCCTTGTTGCTTGCCGAGTTCCAGATAGGCGTTGAGCGCTTGCTCGGAGGAGGCGAAGGCGGGCGCTGGCGCGAGGCCCGCGGCGTTGGTTGGCGCGCCGTGATCGCGAGGGCGCAGGCCCATGAACTCGGCGCCGAGGGCGAGGGCGAGGCACGCCGCGATCCCCCAGCCCAGGAAGCCGGAGCGGCGCGGGCGGGCGGAGCGGGGCGTTGACACCGCGTCGGCCTGGGCCTTGGCGATGAACTTGATGGCGTCGGGCGATTCGAGCGGGAGCTGCACGCGATCGGCGGCGAGCATCCACGTCTGGGCGTGCGATTGCAGGAGGTTCTCGGCCCGGCGCGTGCGGACGATCTCGGAGAAGATCGAGGAGTCGGTGGCGGCGATGCGGCCCAGTTCGGCCCAATCGGTGTCGCAGGCGATGCCGTCGATCAGGCGGCTGATGAGGCGATCGCGGGGCGAGGCGTCGGCGAGGGGGAGCGCGCCGGCGCTGGCGGCGGCGGAGTGCGCCCGCGGGTCGCCGGGGGTCGGGGTCTGGGATGGTTCGGGTGACGTGGTCATACACCTGCTCGGGTCAAAGGAAAGAGAGGACTCATCGGCGAGAAGCGCGGCCGGACGCCGGAGAACAGATCGAGTTGGCGGCGGAGCCAGGACGGGAACAGAAGGCGGTGGCGGGCGCGGCCAGCATGGGGCGACACAGAAGGTGCGCCGCTATTGAGAGATGCGCCGAGTGCGATTTTCTGGCGGGGTTTTGCAAGAATCGGGCGAGCTGCGGCGTGAGCGTTCTTGGGATTCGGCGGTTTCTACCAGTTCCCGGAGCATCCGGCGGCCTCGGGCGATCCGGGTTTCGATGGTGGTCTCGGGTAAGTCCATGACTTCACCAATTTGTCGGTAGGACATCTCGTGGACACATCGCATTAGTAGTGGCTCGCGATAGTCCTCGGGGAGACGTTGAAGGAGGCACATCATCCAACCAGAATCCTGACTCGTCTGGACGGCGGTGATCGGTTGCTCTCGACCGCCGGCGTCGTCTCTGGCGGGCTTGCTGGCGATGGCATCGACGCCGCCGGCGCGCTCCGCGACACCGTCAAGGCTTTGGACGGGTCGGGCGACGAGCTTGCGGCCCGCGAGACGGGCGGCGTTGAGGGCGACCATTCGGAGCCAGGGCTTTAGGGCGTCAAACGTGCGAACGGTGTCGATCTTGCCGATAAACGCCGCGGCGACTTCCTGGAGGAGGTCGTCAACTTCGGAGGCGTTGGGTTTGTGTGCGATGAGGACGACGGCGACGTATCGACGGTGGGAATCCCAGAGCGCGCGCAACGCCCACTCCTGCCCCGACTGAGCGGCGGCAAAGAGGTCGGCGTCACCGGTCTGTTCCATCCGTGGGTCGTCCATCAAGATCCTGTACGCCGCGTTGCGAGATGCGCCGGGTGAATGGCTCCGTCGGGACGCTACGCTTGTTTCGGAAATTTGATTGGCCGTGCCCGTGGGCGAGTTGGAGGCGAGGGTGGTTTCGGGGGGGGCGTGTGAGTAGTGTTTGGCGACGGCGGACGGAGGTTGCGTTGCTAGACAAAGTCATCGAGCGAAGGAATGCCGACTCAGTCATGGGGCTTGGGGAGCACCTTGACGAATTGCGCAAGCGAGTGTTGATGGCGGTGGTCGGGCTTCTGCCGATCCTGATCGTCGCGTTGATCTATGGTCGGGCGCTGCTGGACCTGATCATGGAGCCTGCGCTCAAGGCCCTGCGGCTGGACGGGCAGGCGGGGCAGATGCAGGTCACCAGCGCGATGGAGGCGTTCAGCGCGTATTTCTATGTCGTCGTGCTGGTGACGCTGATTGTCGGCGGGCCTTGGGTGCTGTATCAGTTGTGGAGGTTCGTCGCGCCGGGGCTCTATAGCAACGAGCGGAGGTTTGCGTACATCTTGGCGCCGCTGTCGGTGACGCTCACCATCGTGGGCGTGCTGCTGATGTACTTCGTGATGCTGCCGCTGGCGCTGAGCTTTCTCTTCAACTTCGCCTCGACGCTTGGCGCACAGAAGATCAGCGTCGCGCCGGTTCCTGAGGGCATCGTGCTGCCCACGCTGCCGGTGCTCGCGGCGGACCCACCGGCGCCGACGCCGGGCCAGACCTGGATCAACCGCGAGTTGAACGCCCTGCGCGTCTGCGTCGCACCGGCGTCGGAAGACGGACAGGTCCGGGCGGTGATCATGGGCACGGATCTCTCGAACTCCGGCACGCTGGCGGTGCATCCAAAGCTGAGCGAGTACATCGAGCTGTTCCTGACGCTTGCCTTGGTGTTTGCGCTGACGTTCCAGTTGCCGGTGGTGCTGCTGCTGCTTGGGTGGGTGGGCGTGGTGAACGTCGGGATGTTGCGGAAGCACCGCAAGTACGCGTTCGCGGGGGCGGTGGTGCTCGCGGCGGTGGCTTCGCCGACGGGCGATCCGGGCTCGCTGGCGGTGCTGCAACTTCCGATGTACCTGCTGTACGAGTTTTCGATTCTGCTGCTGTGGCTGCTGCCGGCGTCGCGCGTCGCCGGAACACCGAAGACCAACGCCGATGACGACGCGTCACCGACCGACGCGACCGGCCCGTGAGTGAAGCAAAGGGAGAGCGTGCGGATCTTTGTGGTCGCCGAGAAAGTTGCCGATGACGCGTGCTCTACGCAGGCACCGGCGCTTGTGTGCGCGATCGAGCTGGCTCATCGCGGCGTGGAGGTCACGCTCGCGTGCGAATCGATCCACTCCGATGCGCGTGCCGAGGCGGAGCGCGCGGGTGTGCGCGTGATTGCTCGCGGGCCGTTCTGCTATCGCAAGCAGACTTCGGCGCGGGCGTTTGCCTCGTTCATCGGCGGGTTGGTGGGCGAGCATGGCGAGGGCTGGGTGAGCGTGTCGTTCTCGGCGCTGGTCGCGGCGGATGTGTGGGCGCCGCTGTCCAATCGCGAGCCGGTGGCCGACACGCGAATCGAGGGCGCGATCCATGACACGGTGCTGCTGCGGTCGTTCAGACGGCGGGCCGCCGAGGCGCTGGCGCGGCGCGGCGCGGGCGTGCGGCGGTTTCTGGCGTTCGGGCCGCTGGAGGCGATGCCCGAGCAGCCGCACCGCGAGCTTGCGGATGTGACGATCAACATCGGGTACGTGGCGACGACGCCGGTGCCGCCAGCCGCGGCGCGTGCGGAGCTTCGGCGGCGGGTGCGGGATCTGCTGGAGATTTCGGCGGGGGCCAAAGTGTTCCTGCTGAGCGCCGACGGGCGATCGGCGGAGGATCTGCATCCGATCCTGAGCGCGATCGGGCATTTGCATCATCAGCGCCGGGCCGATGCGCCGACGTTGCTGGTGATCTCGCCGGAGCCGACGAGCGTGCAGCAAGCCGCGGGGCGCGCGGGGCTTTCAGAGCTTCCGGGCGCGGTGCGGGTGACATCGCCCACGACGCGCGTTGACGCTCTGCTGAGCGCCGCTGACGCGATGGCGAGCGTGACGCCGACGATCCCGGGGCAGTACGCCTCGCCGGCGCGATTGCTGTGCGACGCGCTGAGCTTTGGGCTGCCGATCTTGGCGGCGCACGATGCGCCGGGCGCGCCGCTGATCGCGCGGGCGATCCGATCTGGCGAGGGGCCGCACCCGGGGTTGCTCGTGAGCGACAACACGCCGATCGCGTGGTATCGGGCGATCGATCACGCGATGCACGTGGACTTTCGCACGCAGTTTGACGCGGTGCCGGCCTCGCGGGCCACCACCAACCCCCTCCCCCCCCTCCCGCGCCTCCACCCCTCCCCCCCGCGAAACTCCGGGGTCGGCACGAACGGCGGCGCGACCCAGCCGCCAACGGGCCTCGCTTCTCCCACAGCAACCACCCCTCCCGCCCCCGTGCCCGCGGCGCGGGCGCTTGCGGATCTGCACCTGCTCGGCGTGCAGGACTTTGTCGACCGCGTTCATCGCGCGTGCGCGGGGGTTTTTGCGTCGGCTCATCTCTGAGGCACCGGATCGCCGATCTTTGAGTCATCGCACTTGACCATCGAGCGCCGGAGATGCGCTTGGAACGTGCAGGAGGCACACATGCTCAGAGCCACGGCTCTCGTGTTCGCGTTGACGTTTGTCCCGGGCACGGCCCTGAGCGCCACCGATGTGGTGATCCCGGCGGTGAACGAGTTTGCGAATGCCAACACGCAGAGCAACACGCCGCTGCGTGAGTCGGGCAATCCGAGATCGCTGCAGGTCATCCTCGGTCGCCCGGCGACGGACGTGATCCCGCCCGGGAGCTTGATCACCGGGGTGTCGTTCCGGGCTGAGGCCGATGGCACCGGTGCGTGGCCCGCTGCGGCGCTCTCGTTCCCGTCGTATCAGATCTCGGTGGCGTCGGCGGCAAACCCGGCAACGTCGTTCTCGACGACGTTCGCGAACAACCAACTGAGCGATACGCGAGCGGTGTATTCCGGGCCGCTTGCAATCGGCGCTGGCGCGTATCCCGGCGGCGCGCTGGCGGGCGGCGTCAACGCCTTCGGCCCGGTCATTCCATTCTCGACGCCGTTCTTGTTCTCCGGTCAGGATCTGGCGATCACGATCCGACATCCCGGCTCGTCGGGCGCTGCGGGCACAGTGCGATTCCTTGACGCGCTGAACAACACCAGCCCGGCGTACGGCGTGGGCGGGATCGCTGCGATCAGCGCGACCAGCGCGACGGCGGTCACGGGCTCCGGAGCGCCGGCGCCGGTGGTGCGGGTGCGGTTCACGCCGCCGGGGCTCTCGCCGGCCAGCGCGGCCCCGGTCGCGTCCAGATTCATCCCCGGCACCGTCGATGACACACTGACATTCAGCAACAACGGGCGCGTGCTGCAATGGGTGATCGACGCGCGAGTGCTGGGCGATGCGCCGGTGGGCAGCACGATCGAGGGCGTGCGGTTCCGCCTTGGCGCCGAGAAGCCGGCATGGCCGGCCGGGGGCGCCGCGACCTGCACGCAGTTTGATGTGTCGCTGGCCAGAGCGA
>JAIEQQ010000122.1 GCA_019747615.1 Phycisphaerales bacterium | reverse complement strand
CGACTGACGACGCCGAGCCGGTACCATCCGTCTCATGACTCTCCCTCTGGAACTCACTCCGCTCGGCGTGCTCGCGATGTCATCACCGGCGCCGGGGTCGCAAGCCGGAAACATCACCAGAGACCTGGTCATCATGCTCATCGGCAGCGCGCTGATGGCCATGGTGCTCCGGCGGTTCAAGCTCGCCACCATCCCCTGCTTCCTCATCACCGGCGCGCTCCTAGGTCCCACCGCCACGGGGCTCATCAGCAGCGGCGAGAACATCAGCTCCATCAGCTCCCTCGCGGTCGTCCTGCTGATGTTCACCATCGGCATGCACCTGAACCCTTCAGAGATCCGCGGCGGCGGCATGATCCGCGCTCTGTTCGTCGGCGTCGTCTCCACCCTCGCGGTCATCCTTGTCTTCTGGCCGCTCTCGGCCGCCGCCACCGGCTCCGCCCCCGTCGGCCTCGCCTTGGCGATGGCCATCGCCATGTCATCCACCGCTGTCGCGATGCGCATCGTTTCGGACAATCGCGAGACGCATCGCTCACTCGGGCGCATGGCCTTGGCCATCGCCATCGCACAAGACCTCTTGGCCCTGGGCTGCATGGCGATGATGCCGCTGCTGGCGGTCTGGGCCGGCGTGGCCCCCAAGAGCGGCGACGGAGGTCATCCGGCATTCCTGCTGCCGGCTGATTGGCCCACCGCGGTCAAGGGCGTTGCTGGTATCGTCGGCATCGCGGTGTTCATCCTTTTCGGCCGCCTCGTGCTGCCTCGCTTGGTGCTGGAGGCGACTCGCGGTGCATCGAGCGAGATCGCCCTCGTTCTTTCGGCCGGGGCCGCGCTGCTCGCGGCGGTCGTCGCCGCAGGTCTGGGCTTCTCCCCCGAGCTCGGTGCGTTCACCGCCGGGTTCTTGCTGTCATCGACATCCGTGCGCCACCAGCTCGCCGGGCAACTCTCGCCCCTGCGCGACCTGTTCATGGCGGTCTTCTTCACCTCCGTCGGCCTGAGCCTTGATTTCGGGTCGCTTCGCGATGGCTGGATGCTCGTGGCACTGGGCGTGATCGGTTTGGTCGTCATCAAGTCGTTCATCATCGCCGCCACCGCATGGACGCTCGGCGCGACCCCGACCCTCGCGGCGCGCTCGGGCCTTTTGCTCGGCCAGGCCGGCGAGTTCTCGATCGTGGTCCTCGGCGCCGCCGGAGCGGTGGGGCTCGTCGCCCCAGATACCAACTCCCGCATCATCGCGATCGCGGTCATCTCGCTGATCCTGATCCCGATGCTCTTCAAGCAGCTGGACCGCTTGCAGCCGCTGCTCTCGCGAATGAAGCCCGCCGGCTGGACAAGGCAGGATGTCTTCGCCGAGCAGAGCTCTCCGAGCAACGGGCCTGCAAGCTCGATCGTCACCGGGCGGCCGGGCTCGCGCGCCGCCAGCAGTGCCGGCACCTCAGATGACAACGTCGTCAACGGCACCCCGAGTCATACTCATGAGCACGCGCACCGCCCCGAGGCCCGCCCGGCCCATGTCATCATCGCCGGCTTCGGCGTCGTTGGTCGCTCGCTGGCTGATCGGCTAGACATTCTGGACATCCCCTTCATCGTCGTCGACATGAACCAAGCCACGATCGCCACGCAGCTCAAGCTCGGCCGCAAGGCGGTCTACGGCGACGTTTCAAATATCGAAGTCCTCGAGTCCGCCGGCCTTGAACACGCCGACGCCGTCATGCTCACGATCCCCGATGACGAGGCCACGCTCCGCGCGTGCCAAACCGTGCGATCACACAACGCCAACGTCTACATCGCCGCCCGCACCGGCTTCCTCTCGCGTGCCATGCAGGCGATGCAACTGGGCGCCGACATCGTCGTCGTTGAAGAGGTTGCGACCGCCGAAGCGATGGCCAAACAGGTCATCGCCGGCCTGACCGCCCGAGCCGCGGCCCGCCAGAAGAGTGCTGAGCGGTGAACGCCCGGTCAGCCCTCATCGCTCAGCACTGGCCTCACCCCTCGCCCATCTGCCGAAGCTCATCGCGCAGGATCGCCGCCAGCTCGTAGTTCTCCGACTTCACCGCAGCGTCCAGCCGCCGGCGCAGCTCCGCCCGCGGGCTGATCGGCAGCTTCGGGATCAGCGACTCGCGCATGCCCCTGAGCATCTCGACCTCGCCAGAGGTCTCGAACGCCGAGTCCTGCCCGGTGTTCTGGAAGTGCTGGCGCAGCGCATCGAGCCCCTCATCAATCGCGTGCAGCGCCGCCTTCGGCTCGTTGTCCTCAAGCGCTTGGCTCGCCAGCGCGCGAGCACGCATCATCGTGATGTAGGCGCGGAACGGCTCCAAGGCCGCGCGGTCATCCTCGCTCTCGGCGTGCTTGGCGCACAGGTCCAGCACACGAAGGTTCCGCGTCGTGTCCCGCACCACACCGTCATAGTCCTTCAGCACCAGCAGCGACATGTACCGGTGGTAGTACTGCACCGCCTCCTCCCGCAGCTCGCGGCAATCATCCGGCGTCAGCGTAAATCCCGCCGACTCGCCATACGACTCGCCGATCCCCGGCTCGCTCGGGCTCTGGCGCACAGAATCCATCCGAGACTCGTGGTATTCCAGCAGGCTCTCAAACCCGCGCGGCCGGTGGCCGTCGGGCCGACCCTCCATGTGCATCTGCAGAACCCCAAGGTCCAGCCGCATCTGGATCCGCGGCTCGCCATCCACCCCCTGAATCACGCGCACGTTCAGCTTTCCGGGCTCATACGCCCAGTTCCGCAATAAATCCGAGAGATCCCAGTTCCCTTCAGTGCTCTCGCTCAACGCCGTTCCCCTTGGGATTCACCCCTCCGCCAACCGCCGCCCCCGGTCCCGTTCTTGCCCCGCCCCCAAATGACCGAGGGCCGTGAGCTTCTGCACTATATACGTGGTGCGATCGCCCGACGTTTGCCGATAGGTGTATGTACGGACATGTCCCCAGCCATTGCCCATCTTCACAAAAATCACACGAAAGCGGACGCGGAAAATCCGCCTATTCCGAAGGATTTCACGAGCTCTGCACTGTTTGCGTTCCTCGCTCAAGATGCTATTCTGCGTAGACGATTGCATCCGCTCTCAGCGGATGAGCGTAACTGAGTGGAGCCCACATCCCTCCTCAGGGAATGCCACTCGTGACCGCTCGCGTCGCGGAAAGGGTTGAACTTCGTGTCGGCAACTCGGACCTCGCGAAACTCCGTCCAGGCGGAGCTGCAAACTGGTTTGCAGCTGTACCTCCGCCAAATCAACGAGATCTCTCTGCTCACCGCAGAGGATGAGAAGCACCTCGGCTGGTCAATCATCAACGACAACTGCGCCGCCGCTCGCGAGCGCATGATCCGCGCCAATCTGCGCCTCGTCGTCTCCATCGCCAAGAACTACGCCAACCGCGGGCTCACGCTGCAAGACCTCATCGAAGAGGGCAACGTCGGTCTCATGCGCGCCGTCGAGGGCTTCGACCCGGCCCAGGGCGCCCGCTTCAGCACCTACGCCTCGTGGTGGATCAAGCAGGCCATCAAGCGGGCGCTCATCAACGCGGTCCAGCCCATCCACGTGCCGGCGTACATGGTCGAGCTGATCGCCAAGTGGAAGCAGTCCTCGCGCCGCCTCGAACAAACCCTCGGCCGCCAGCCCACGCTCCAGGAACTGGCCGACGACATGCAGCTCCCGCTGCGCAAGATGAAGATCATCAAGCGTGCGGTCCGGGCCGTGCGAACGCCCAGCCAGGCACCGGCCGACGAGTCCGGCGAATCGATGAACTTCGGCGACCTCGTCGCCGACCACCGCACGCACGCGCCCTCCGAATCCATGGTCCGCGACGACGAGCTCCGAACCATCCGCCGCCTGCTGGACGCCATCGACGAGCGCGAAGCCAAAATCCTCCGCATGCGTTTCGGCTTCGACGGCCAGGAACCCCTCACCCTCAGGCAAATCGCCAGCGCCATCGGCATCTCACGCGAACGCGTCCGCCAGATCGCCGACGAGGCCCTCCGCAAGCTCAACGCCCAGATCAACGACGAACGCCCCACCCGCTTCTTCCGCCCCGGCCACTTCGACGGCGAAGGCGACGAAATCTCCGGGCCCTTCGACGGCGATCGCACGGTGTACGCGTAAGGGAAGCCGCCAGCCGTCAGCCGTCAGCCGTCAGCTTTCAGCCGACAGCAAGACGTCGACGCCAAGGGACACCACTCACGGCGTCACAGGCCATGACTGCGGCCAGAAGTCAAACTCCTTGGCCTGCACTTCCTCGGGCGGAATCACCAGCTCGAACGGACCCTCCGCTGGCACGGTCACGGTGTACAGGCCGAGCGACGCAGGGTCCGCACCGGCGCGGAGCTTTCGGAGAATGGCACGACGGCGCTCGCCGTCTCGATCTACGGGCATTCCGGTCACCACATACGTGCCCGCTGGGAGCCGCGCCTTTGGTGCCAGAAAATCAAAGGTTGCTCCGCCAACGAAATGCTCGGGGTCCGTCCCTTCGGGCACGCCGCCCGGGAACATCTGCCTGGCAACTGTCACGTCGAACGTGGCCATGCCATCGGCGCGAAAGAAGCAAAGCACTGAGTCCTTCTGCAGTTCAGGGAAACTTGGCGAATACGTCGCCCGGACCGCGACTTCACGCGACGATTCCAGCGGCAGCAGATCGATCAACCCGATATCGAAGTCCGCAGTTTGGGCGGGAACGTTGATGAACTTGCTAATTGTCAGGGTCACGACAATTAGAGTAAACGGACGCCCTTTGGGGACGCCTCGCAACGTGAACGGTACCTCGCCCATACTGTCACGCTTGCTGAAGACCACGCCATCCTGGCCCTCGCAACCCACGGCGACATCCGTCGCGAGCGAACTGCCCACCCGAACACGCCCAATGACCTTGATGGCCTCTTCCGCTTGAATAACAACCTCCGCAGTGGTCTGTTCGGGCGTGAGCGGCACTCGATACTCGCGCTTGAAGGCGTACATGGTTCGGAGCTGATCAAGTTCGGCGATTGCTCTGAACTGCGCCCGTTCCCGAGCCGCGCGGTCATTGCCCGCGGCGTTCATCCGCGCGAACGTGCCGAGTGAGACGCCAATCGATGTCATTGCTTTGGCGGCACCGAATGACGCCGTGGCTTCGCCGCTCTCTGATGTCACGGCACCCCAGAAGAACACGGGGTGATCTTTGTGCAGGGTCGTGGTGTACTGCACCGGCACGTTGGCGATCGGGTTCCCCGCCGGATCTTTGACACGGACGGTCAGGTTCAGAGTCTTCTGCTGATCGGGTGGCAGCACGACGGGTGCCGGGAACGGCACGGGGTTTGGTGGTGACTGAGCGCCGCACGTCTGAGTCAACGCCACCGCCGCGATGCAAGCGGCGAACCCGCAGACACCCGTGATCCCTCGAACAAAGCTCGTCCACATGACCATGCTCCAAACAGCCGGATGACCCCTGCGCTCTCCGCTCGCCGCCGCGCCCGCCGCGATCCGAGCCTTCGACACACGCGAAGACTCCGAGCCGCCCACCTTCCATCCCTTCCCTCACTTCGTTGAAAACCCGCCTTCCCGACCCAGAGCTCAAGGCAGCGCCGGCGCCTCCGGCGGGTCCTTCATGAACAGGCCCATGTACCGGCGCCACAGGTTCATCTTTGTCCGGGCGTCGTAGTGCTGCAATGCCAGCGCCGCCAGATCAAAGCTGCCGGTCACCTCGTGGGCCACGATCGCGAGCTTCAGCAATCGCGAGGGCGAAAGCTCGTCCCAGCGGGTGATGTCAGGGATGTAGAACGCGTCGGTCCACAGTGCTTGGCTGCCGTTGCTGCCGGGGTTGTTGTTGTACATGAACGGGAAGAAGCAGCGGCCCGACGGCGCGTAGAACGAGTGCAGCATGAAGCCATGCGACCGCAAAAACCCGTCAACATCAGCAAACAGCGGCTGGTCCTTGTACAGCGGCGCGAACTCGACCTCGGTCTGGATGAAAACCACGTGCTCTTTCAGGATCCGCGTCGCGCCCTTCAGGCAGTCCAGCTCCGCGCCCTGCACGTCCATCTTCAGGACATCGGGCGTCTTGATCTCGTCCATGTCATCCAGCCGGCGGGTCTCGACTTCGTGCGTGCTGACGACCTCCATCAACTGCGGCAGCGTCTGGAACCGCTTGATGAACTCGAAGTTCGGCGGGTAGAGCGACGCGGTCTGCGACCACGCCGTGAGGTGGAACGTGCGGCGTGTGCCGTCGCCCACAAAGTGCGGCACGTACCGGTGGCCGGGCTTGCCCATGCCGTTGAGCTTGTCGCACTCGGCCTTGACCGGCTCGAACCCGACGACGCGGAACTTGCCCTCGCGCATCAGGTTCTGCATCGGGTCGCCCGAGTCACCGATGTCCATCGCGCCGACGTCGATGATCTCGATCATCGGAGACAGATTCCCAAGCAACGTGATCAGGCTGCCGATTCGCGGCGGCTGAGGGGAGTGTTGGGG
>JAIEQQ010000465.1 GCA_019747615.1 Phycisphaerales bacterium | reverse complement strand
AGCGTGCCGGTAGTGGACTGCGTGAACGAGTTGGTGCCGGTCCAGTTGGGCCAGTTGCCGGCGAAGGCCTGGATCAAGCCGCGGTTGACCATCGCCAGGGTCTGGAAGTAGGTGGTCGCGCCTTCGGAGCGGAACGTCGCGCCGGCGTCGTTGATGAACGTGCCGTTGAAGAAGCTCTTGTTGGTGGCGTCGCTGATGTAGAGTGCCTTGTTGGTGAGCGTCGCGCCGCTGAGCTGCAGGTCGCCGTTGGCCATGCGCCAGCCGGTTCCGCCGACGTTGAGTGTGAGCGACTGGCCGGTGGGGATATTGCAGGCCCCGGTCTGCCCGAGGAAGCCGGCGGGGGTTGAGTTGATGGTGCCGCGGAGAGCCTGGCTCGAGAACTGGAGGGTCGCGGGCGCCGCGACGTTCACGCCGACGCCGGGGGCGACGGCGATGGAGTTGGCGGTGAAGGACAGGCTGCCATCATTGACGTTGATCGTGCCGGCGGTGAGATCGGTGGCCACGCTGATGTTGGCGTTGCCGGCGGTGCTCTTGTTGAGCGAGCCGCCGTTCATGATGAACGCGTTGGTGCCGGTCCAGTTCGGCCAGTTGCCCGCGTCATAGTTGATGATGCCGGTGTTGGCCAGCGAGAGGGTCTGGAAGTAGAGCGTCGCCGCGGGCCAGTTGAGCGTCCCGGCGTTGTTGAACATCGTGTTGAAGATCGAACGGTTGCCGCCGTCGCCATTCACGGTGCCGTCGTTCTGGAAGATGCCGTTGTTTGTGTTGAGGTCGCTGGCGAGGGTGAGTGAGCCGCCGATATCAAGATCAACACTCGCGACTGTGGCGCCAACGTTGAGCACGACGGTGTTCGCGCCCAGGAAGATGCTGTTGGTCGCGCCCGGCAGCGCCGGCGGGAAGGTGCAGTTGGTGAAGCCGAAGTTGTTGGTCTGCTGGACGGCCCCGCCGCCGCAGAATCCCGAGGCCCCGAAGGCGTTCCAGTTCGGGCCGTATGTGCCGGAGAAAGTCAGCGGCTGGGCGCTGGCAGAGCCGGCCAGGGCCAGCAACGCCAGTGGGGTGACGGCGCGAGCAAGACGAGTGAGGCGTGCAGGGATCATGGCGAACTCTCCGGGTGATGGTGGTGTGGGCAAATGGGTGCTGCGCCGGTTATGGGGGCGCGTCTGAGAGGAGATAGCACGTCCGCAAATGGAGTCTGACAAAAAAGCGCGGACATTCCTAGAGTCTTCTATCAATCACGTTGTAGCTTGAACAGGGAGCCTTCGACTTCACGCCACACACAGGGGCCCGTTCGGTGATGATCTGGCAGACCATGACACACGCGACGCTGCTCGCTCGCGTCGCTGAGGGCACAGACCCCGCGGCATGGGGCGATTTTTACGCGCGCTATGGCGAGCTGATCCGGGCCTTCTGCCGTCGCAAGGGGCTTCAGGCGGCGGATGTGGACGACGTGACGCAGGACGTACTGATGTCGTTGACCCGCGCCATGCCGGGGTTTCACTATGACCCAAAGAAGGGGAGCTTCCGCGGCTACCTGCGCACGATCGTCACCCACGCGATTTATCGGCGATTCTGTCAGAAGCGCGGCGAGGCCCGACTACCAGAGATAGAGGAAACCACGCGGATTGCCCAGAGTGACATCGAGGGCGAACAACACTGGGAGGCCGAATGGCGGCAGTATCACCTTCGGCGCGCTCTGGCGACGGTGTCCGGCGAGTTTGGTGAGTCAGATCTGCGCGCATTCGAGCTCTACGCGCTCAGCGGGCGGGCTGCGCCAGAGGTTGCGGAAGAGATTGGCATGAGCGTTGACAGCGTCTACCAGGCCAAGTCTCGCGTGCTGAAGCGGCTGAGCGCCGTGATCGAGCAGCAGGTGATGGAAGAGGGGTGAGCGGGGAGATTTGGAGGATCGTGCGACGGCGGGTTCGCAATCGGGAGTTTCACAGTCTTTCACACGGAGGAGTTCGAAAGCACGAGCACCCCTTCGGGGTGCAAGGCACATGACGCGTTCTATCCGGGGTGTCGCTCGAAGACTCGCTCCACGCCCCGGCTACTTGCGTGCAGCCCTTCGGGCTGACGAACTCGCGTTCTCAAACGGGTCGTCTCGGACTCACGTCTCAGACCTCACGCCTCACGCCTCACGCCCAACGCCTCACGCCTTCCCCATGAGCGACACGCCCTCATACTGGTTCAGCACAGAGGGCGATCTGATCGCCGAGCTGAAGGTCATGCGCGGCTCAAACGAAGCGCCCGCCATCGCCGGCTACGAAGAACTCGCCGAGATCCGGCGTGGCGGGCAGGGCGTGGTCTATCGCGCCACCCAGGCTGGCACACACCGCACCGTCGCCATCAAACTCATGCACGCCTCGGGCGCGCCCGCCGGGGAGGCCCGGCGCCGCTTCGAGCGCGAGGTCGATCTCGTCGCGGCCCTGCGCCACCCGCAGATCGTCAGCGTCTACGACAGCGGCACCGCGACCGACGGCCGCCCGTATCTGGTGATGGAGTACGTTGACGGGCAATCGCTCGATGAGCACCTGCGCGCGATGGGGCCCGCAAGCGCACGCGACACGCGTCGCATCGTCGCGCTCTTCATCGAGATCAGCGAGGGCGTGCAGTTCGCCCATCAGCGCGGCGTGATCCATCGCGACCTCAAGCCCAGCAACATCCGCGTCGATCGCGCCGGGCGAGCACGCGTGCTGGACTTTGGTCTGGCCAAGGGCGTGCGCGATACGGAGAACTCGTCGAGCCAGGGCCGCGCGATTCAGCGGATGGAGACGATCTCGGGCTCGGGCCAGTTTCTGGGGAGCCTGGCGTGGGCAAGCCCGGAGCAAGCCGCGGGGGAATCGCGAGACCTGGATGTGCGGACGGACGTGTACTCATTGGGCGTGATGATGTATCACGCGTTGAGCGGTGAGTTTCCGTACGACGTCAGCGGGACACTTCGAGAGGTGCTGGAGAACATCGAGAAGGCCGCGCCGCGCTCGCTGCGGCTCTGTGGCCCAGAGATCGATGACGAGCTGGCGACGATCGTGATGCACTGCCTGGCGAAGGAACGCGAGCGGCGGTATGCGTCCGCCGGTGAGCTGGCGGTGGACCTGCGCCGGTATCTGGCGGGCGAGGCGATCAGCGCCAAGGGCGACAGCTCGTGGTACACGATCCGCAAGAGCGTGCGCCGGCATCGGGCGGCGTTCGTGGTCGCCAGCGCTGGCATCGTCGGCCTCGCGGTCTTCGGCGTGACGATGTCTTTGCTCTACGCGCGAGCGGCCAAGGCCGAGCGCACCCTGAGCCAGCGCGTAGTGGATCTGGACCGCACGTCCACGTTCCTCCGCGACACCCTCAACGCGCCCGACCCGGCCAAGAAGGGGCGCGATGCACGCGTGCTGGATGTCGTGCTCATCGCAGCCAAGAAGATCGAGGCCGACGATGCGATGTCCAGCGCCGCCCGCGCAGGTCTCAAGTCCACGCTTGGCGTCACGTTCACCGGCCTGGGGCAGTACGCCGACTCGGTGCGATTGCTGCGGGGGTCGCTCGATGATTTCGCTGAGGCGGACGCGGAAGCTGGGGACGGCTCGCACTTTGCCGATGTCGTCAGGACCGAGGCGAGCCTCGCGTACGCGCTCTATCGCGATGGCAAGCTGGAGGACGCCACGAAGCACGCGACGCACGCGTACGAGCGCGCACAGGGCCTGAGCCCCGAAGCGCGCGCCAGCTCGCTGACCGCCAACGTGATGGCGTTCACGCGATTCGCTGTCGGGGACTTGCCCGGCGCCGAGAAGTATCTCCGCGAACAGATCGAGCTCTCGCGCGCGGTGGGTACGGATGAGGCGCTGGCGGTGGCCGGCGACGCGGCGGGGAACCTCGGGATCATCCTGCGCCAGCTTGATCGATACGACGAGGCCGAGGCGCTGTATCGCGCCGAGCTCAAGCGCGCGGGCGATGCGGATACGGCGGGCGTGGCGCGGATCGTGAACAGCCTGGGCTCGGTGATGCACAGCCGCGGGAATGTGGCCGAGGCCGAGCGGTTGTATATCGACGCGATCGCGCGATCGCAGCGCACGCTGGGCCCGGCGCACGATGACACGCTCGCGGCGATGGGCAACCTCGCGCTGCTGTACGCCGAGCACGCGCGCCTGGCCGACGCCGAGGAGCTTCAGCGCAAGATCATCCTGACCTGCGAGCAGACGCTGGGCGATGAGAACCCCATCACGCTGATGCAGCGCCACAATCTGGCCAAGACGCTGGAGGATCAGGGCAAGCTGCCCGAGGCCGAGGCGCTGCTGCGGGCGACGATTGAGCTGCGCACCAAAGTCCTCGGCGCCGCTCACTCGAACACGCTGGTGAGCCTCGGCAATCTTGGCGGCGTGCTGGCCAAGCAGGGGCGGCGTGATGATGCGCTGGAGATCTCCAAGCGCGTGTACGAGTTGCTATTGGCCGCGAACGGCGAGGAGCGGCTTGAGACGGTGCTCGCGCTGAACAACCTGGCGATCTCGATGCAGAACGCCGGGCAGGTGGAACAGGCGCTACCGCTGGCGCAGCGGGCCGCGGCGGCGTGCGAGAAGGCCTTGGGTGCGACTCACTGGCGCACTGAACTGCTGCGAGGCAACCTCGGTCGCTGCCTGCTGAAGCTCGATCGACCGGCGGACGCCGAGCCGCTGCTGCGGGCGAGCCTTGATGCGATCGTGAAACAGTTCGGCCCCGATCACGCGATCGCGAAGCAGACGCGGGGGAACTTGGCCGACGCGCTCACGCGATTGAATCGCGCCGACGAAGCGGCGGCGCTGGAGAAGTAAAGCCGCGATCCCCCCACTCTGCGCGTGTCCCACTCTCCCCCGCGCCCCACCCTCCCCCGGTCCTACCGGGGGAGGTGGCGAGTCTTCGAGCCGGAGGGGGCTCGAAGAGCAACGACGATTGCTGTGGCAACGAGTACATCTGTCGTGGCAACGAGTATCTCGAATTCGCGCCCCCTCCGCCGCGAGGCGCGGCACCTCCCCCGGTAGGGACCGGGGGAGGGTGGAATTATGCGCGGTTAGCGGCCAACCGTGGACCGAGTCACACCTTGCGGTCGAGCAATCGGTAGCCCACCGCCTCGGTGATGTGTGACACGTCGAGCGTGTCGTGGCCTTCGAGGTCGGCGATCGTTCTGGCCACGCGTCGGATCTTGTCGTACGCGCGGGCCGAGAGCTTGAGTTCGGTCATCGCCTGTTCGAGAATGGTGCGGGCGTTCTCGGTGAGCGGTGCCCATTTGTCGAGTTGCTTGCCGCTGAGGCGGGCGTTGGGCGTGGTGGGGCCTTGGCGGGCGCTCTGGCGCTGGCGCGCTTCGAGGACGAACTGGCGCATTTGCGAGCTGCTGGTGCCGCGGGGTGAGTCTTTGGCGGAGAGTTGCTTGAAGGGCACCGCGGGCGCTTCGACGTGGATGTCCACGCGATCGATCAGCGGGCCCGAGAGCTTGGCCATGTAGCGGTCCATTGCGCGACGACCGATCTCGTCGGTCGGCAGATCGCCCTTGGGCGTCGGGTTCATCGCCGCGACGAGCATAAAGCTTGCGGGGAACCGCACGGCGCTGTGCGATCGCGCGATCGTGACGACGTGATCCTCCAGCGGCTGGCGCAGCGTCTCCAGCACGTCGCGCGGGAACTCCGGCAGCTCGTCAAGAAACAGCACGCCGCGGTGCGCCAGCGACACCTCGCCCGGTCGCGGTACGACCCCGCCGCCGATGATCGCGGCCCCGCTGGAAGTATGGTGCGGTGTGCGCACCGGGCGCGTCGTCACCAGCCCCTGGCCGGGTGCGAGCTTTCCCGCAGCGGAGTAGATCCGCGTCACCTCCACCGCCTCCTCCGGCGTCATCGCCGGCAGCACGCCGGGCAACGCCTTGGCCATCATGCTCTTGCCCGTGCCCGCCGGGCCGAGCATGAGCAAGTTGTGCGAGCCCGCCGCGGCGATCACGATCGCTCGCTTCACCGCCTCCTGCCCGCGCACGTCGGCGAAGTCGATCTCCGCGTTGGCGGTGGTTAGCAACGCCGCGACGTCCGTCGGCGGGTGCGGCGTCGGCGTGAGTCGGCCGGTGAGCAATCCCACCGCCTCGATCAGCGAGCCCACGCCGATGGCCTCAACGCCCGGGACGACCGCGGCCTCGGCAGCGTTCTCACGCGGGACGATCACGCCGCTCAGGCCCAGCTCTTTGGCCAGCGCCGCCATCGCGATCACGCCCTTGACCGGGCGCACGCGCCCGTCGAGCGCAAGCTCGCCGGCGACGAGGTACCGGCGGATGTCCAGCGACTCGATCGGCTCGGGCTCATCGCCGGTTCGAGAGCCACTGCCCAGGGCCAGATCGAGCTCGGCGTCGATGTCCGTATTGGCGGCGCTGGGTGCGGAGTTCGTGCCGGCCGCTGCGCCATCGCCGGACGCGCCGGGCTTCGGCGCGCCGTTGCGTGCGGCTTCGCGG
>JAIEQQ010000631.1 GCA_019747615.1 Phycisphaerales bacterium | reverse complement strand
GATCGGAACGGTGCCGCCGGAGTGGGTGATCACATAGTCAAGGTCGGTCGCGGTCGCAATGGTCGACGAGACGGACGTCGCGTTGGGGAAGTCCAGCACGGCGCCAAGTCGGAAGTCGTCGTCGGCGGGCGAGGCCAAGTTGTTGGCGAAGTTGATGCGCGAAACCGTGAGGAAGTACGTGCCCGGAGCCAGCACTCGCGTGAAGCGGCTCTGGAGTGTCCCACCGGTGCCACCACTGGCGATCGACTCGTCGTCGTTGCCGGCGTCAGCGATGGCCACGAAGTTGGAGTCGTAGATCCAGAACTCGGTATCGGTGGCGGTCTGGCCGATGCTGGAGAACGTGATGTTGCCAGCAGAGATCGTGTCGGGAATCACCGTCGGCGTGACCGGGTCGCGCGAGAGAGTCGAGGTGTACGTGCCCGTGGTCGTGCCGGTGCCCGCGACGCGATAGATTACTCGCGAGGCGTTCTCGTTGGCGTACCACTGATTGATACGGGCGGGGACCGTGGACGACGAGCTGGACTGCACGGCCGAGTCCGTCGTGAACGCACCCAGGCCGGTTGCGGATTGCGAGACGCCGCGGAGCGAGCCGGTGTGCCCGGCGGTGCCGGTGTTGGTGATCGTGAGGCGATAGCGCCAGATGCCCGGCGTGGGCGCGGCGGTCGTGGTGATATCGAAGTTGTCCGACGAAGTCAGCCCCGCTGTCAGAGTGGACGTGCCGGTGGTGCTTCCGGAGACCGAGTCGCCCGGGGCGAGGGTCCGAACGTTCGGAGTGGACTTGGTGTCATTGGGCTCGACTTCGGGGAAGTCCACAGCGAACACGCTGGGGGCAATAAGCCCCAGGCACGCCGCGGTGAGAACCGCTTTCTGATTGAATCGACGCATGAATACGCTCCTCTGTTCCAGCACAGTTCTGCAATCCATGGGTTGCAGATCCCATTGCACATGGATCCGGGCATCCACGCGGACACCTCGGGACTTCCCCAGAGCCTACACGGTTTCTGAACGGTTACTGAAAAATTGCGAGATTATTCACAATTTGCCCCCTGATTCATCAGGGGTATTCGGCGAACCTCCCAAATTGACGCGCGATTACCCTCCGGACAGGCGGCAAATCCGGCGATCGCCGACTGGCTTAGGAGAAGTTCAGCCCCGCAAGACCCAGCGGCTCGCGGACGAAAAACGGCTCGCCGAATGCCACGCCGATGCGCGAGCCAAAGTACTCCGCCTCGATGTCCAGCCGCGACGCCAGGCCCGCGTTGGCGGTGTGCGGGCCGATCTGAGATTGGTACGCGACGATCGCGGCCCGGCGGGCTTCGATCGTCGAGGTGATGTCCATGATGAAGCTCGGCTGCGGGACGATCTTCAGGTGCGTCGCGTAGTAGTAGATGAGCCGCGTGGGATGAATCGGCGGCTGGCCCTCGTCGCCGGGCATCGAGAGCTTGCTGAGCTTCGCATCGAATCGAGCATCCTCGCAGATCCGCGTCGCCGCCAGATGGTCCGGGTGCGCATCCTCAAAGTACGGCACGAACATCACCGTGGCCCGCACCCGTCGGATCACGCCCGCCACGGCGTATCGCGAAGCCAGGTCATGCGTGAGCTGGCGATTCGTGAGGCCGAGGTTCATGCGGTTGATCGGGTTGTCCGCTGGCGAGAGTGCCTCAGTTGCGCGGAGTGTCTCGCGGGCGCGGATCTCTGGCGTGCCGTGGGGCGTGGGCTCACCGCTGGTGAGATCGAGGATGGTGACGCGATGGCCCTGTCGCGCCAGCAGGGCGATGGTGCCGCCCATCGTGAACTCGGCGTCGTCGGGATGTGGCGCGATGATGAGGATGGAGGCCATGGCGGCGGTGCTCGGGAGTGAACGGTGCGGCGGGACGCTTCATCACTCGTCGTCGCCGCGAACGACGACGAGGCCGATCAGTTCACCGGGCGATTCCGCAGAGCCCGTCGCGTGGATCTGGGCCTGCATGACGCGATCGGGGCGCTGCGTCGCGAAGAAGCCGCCGCCGTTGAATGCGACGTTATAGCGGTCCTTGAAATCGTAGAGATCCAGCGTCAGCCGATCGCCAACACCGAGCCCCGGAAACTCGCGGCTGAACCACGCGTTGATCCACATCCGCCCCGGCGGGATCGGCGAGCTGGTGGTGTTGATCATCGTGATCTCGGTGACATCGCGGCGGACCTGCACGTCGAGCGTGCGGCCCTGGGTCTGGATCGGGTACGTCAGGCCGTCGAGGCGTTGCTCCGAGGCGCAGCCGCTGAGCAGGAGCGCCGCGGAGATCAGGGCGCTGACGAGGCCGGCGGTGGCTGACCGCGTGCGGATCGATGCGCGTGTGGGTGCGGGGGTCTGCGACCCGCCTCGGAGAGGCGGGCCACCCAAAGGCAAACCACCAACGTGCCGGCGTGCGAGATCGGTCTTCGTGCTCATGACCCTATCATGGCATCAATGGGCGCCAATGGCAACAACGCGACTCCGCCAGCGCCAGCGATTGCGCCGGGCGCGGAGGTGATTGATCCCGCAGTGGTCGCGCGAGAGCTGGCTCAGCGCTGGCCCGCGCTCGATCAGACCGCGTCGGGGGTTGCCTCATTCGGGCGTGGTGCTGGCGGGCTGGATCATCGGATCGCGAGGCTTGTCCCGGGCTTTGATGCGCCGTTTTTTCAGGCGGGCCTGGCGGGGTACTCCGACGCCGCGATGCGGATCGTGGCTCGGCGGCTGGGTGCGCCGTATTGCGTGACCGAGGCGCTGCTGGATCGGATGCTGCTGGGCGGCGGCCATGGATTTGATAAAGCGGATCTGGAGATGCTGACCGACGCGCTGCCATGCGGGCGTGAGGACACGCCGCTGTCGGGCCAGATCATCGGAAGCGATCCGGACGAGATGGCGGCCGGCGCGCTGAAGATGCTGGAGCAAGGCAAGCGGCCGGACAAGGCGTATCGCGAGATCGCGTACGGCCCGGGTCGCCAGCCGCACTATGTGGATACGCGATGGAAGGTGGAGGGCGAGCAACCCGCAACCAGCACCGACGCAACCGCCGAGCAGCTGGACGCGGCGTGCGAGGACGACTGCACACCCGAAGCGCTCCTGGCCCTGGCGAACGAACAGCCACCAGAGAGTTACGACCCTCGCAGCGTCTTCGCAGACAGACCCGCACTTGCCGAGAGACCCGAGACATCGCTAGCGACTCGGCGCGCCGCCTCCCCGCTCAGCACTCAGCACTCATCGCTCAGCACTCCCCCGCCCCCCTCGGCCCTCGGCCCTCAAACCTCGGCCCTCTCCTTCGCCACGATCGATGTCAACCTCGCGTGCCCGGTGAAGAAGATCGACCGCAAATCTCGCGGCGGGCACTGGCTCAGCCAGCCCGCGGGCGCGATCGCGATCCTCAAAGCGGTGCGCGAGGCGCTGCCGCCGGAGGTGCCGTGTACCGTGAAGCTGCGCCGCGCGTATGACGACACGCCCGAGATGGCCCGCAACTTTGAGGTCATCTTTAACGCGGCGTACGAGCTCGGTTACGCCTGGGCCACTGTTCACGCGAGAACAGTGGAACAGAAGTACATCGGCCCCTCCCGCTGGCCGTTTCTCAAAGACCTGTGCTCGCGCCATCCGGATAAGCCCGTCTTCGGCTCCGGCGATGTCTGGGACGCGCCCGACATCTTCCGGATGATCGCGTACACCGGTGTCGTCGGCGTCAGCGTCGCGCGCGGCTGCATCGGCAACCCGTGGATCTTCCGCCAGGCTCGACAGATGCTCGCGGGCCAAGCGCCAACGAAGCCGACGCTCGCCGAGCAGCGCGCGGTGTTGCTGGAACACTTTGAGATCTCACGCGTGATCAACGGCGAGAAGGCCGGCGGTCGCATGATGCGGAAGTTCGGCATCAAGTTCGCGCAGCATCACCCGGACCCGGATGCGGTCAAGCAGAAGATGATCGGCGTGAACACGCTGAACGACTGGATGGCGGTGCTCGACGAGCTCTACGCGCCGGCCTCGGTATCGTCGTAAGCGGCTTCGTGCTTTACTCCGTTCGCAGTTGGTCATCGCGATGATGCACGCGATGCCTGAGGCTCTGCGATGGCATGGGTTGACTCGCGCGTACTGCGTCACCTGGATCCGCGCCAGCAACAACATCGCCCACGGCAAAAAGAAAAAACGCCCGCACCGATCACACAACCGATGCGAGCGTTTGGTAGGAACAATGTGGGTCGATGGCCCGCTTTGGGCTGATCTCTGCACTCTCCGACGGCATGATGAATGCTCTGCCCGACGTCCGCCGTTCGAGTCAAGAGCATACCCGATTCCGCCACGACGTGCCACGGCTGATGGCGGTTCTTTGGTCAAGTCCGCGCGAAGATCTGAAGATGACCTGCCCCCATAAGCCACGCATCGACGCCGGCTGAACCGCGTGCTGACGACTCCGAAGCCATCGATGCGATGGCGGCGTGCTGGAGGCTGGGGTGAAGACCTCAGTGACCGTCGCGATGAACGCCATCGATGAACGCGGGCGGGGTGCCGACAGGGGGCATGTTCGAAGTGCACGATGTCATGGTCATGCACGTCGCACGTCGCACGTCTCGCGACTCGCGACTCGCGACGCAGAGTTCAGCGTTTCATGTTTCTGACACCCTTGATCGTCAGATGCGTGACCGAGCGTTTGGAAATAAAAAACCCGCGGAAACCGGTGAGGGAGAACCGCGGGCGTTGAAGATGGCGAGGGTGTCGTCGTCACACATCTTCGGTCCCGCCAAACGAGCGGGAACGATCTGAATATCGATTGAGGATCGGTTCTCACCGATCGGAACGTCGCGGAAGCGAGAGGACCAGCGCGCACAGAAGGCCAACACCGATCAGCGTCAGATCGAACAGCGACCGGTGGAGCTTTCGCGCGATCACACCAACGCTTGAGCCGGAATCAGCCGGAACTCCGAGCGGGATGAGTTTGGAAGTGGAAGATTCGAGGGCCGTCATCGCGGACTCCAGATCCCCGCCCGCGCATCATTTGCTGAGGCACACGCATTCAGGATGGACTAAACGGCCTCACGCGATCAGACAGACCGCGGAATTCGCCGCAACACCCTCTCGGGTACTGGGCGGGCTCTCTCTCGCCAGCGGGGCTGCGAGTCGAAACAGTTCGTGTCGGTTCTCTAGGCCGACACGAAACGAAGCGGGTCCTCGTCGATCGACGGCGTTCTCAGGGCTCTCTCTCCACCGGTAGACTGGGAGGAAGGAGTGTCGTGATGTTGCCCACCAGCAGAATCCACTGATCCCGCCGTCGATCGTCACGGACGCGTTCGCACGCATCGGTTTCCGAATCTGATCTGGCTCCACTCTGGCTCTTTGGTTGTCAACGTGTCTCGCATCAGCGGGGATCAGCGGCACGTCCCACCTCGCTCTCTCTCCGCCGGTCAGCGGTGGGAGGAAGGAGTGTCGTGATATTCCACCAACCAGCAGTAACCAGGCAGTCCGTTGCCGCTGATCCTCACTGACGCGAAACACTGCGACCGACTCGAAACACCAACTCTGACTCGGGCCTCGACCGGACCCGCTTGAAGCTCACTTCACCCGACGCTTGGTCGTCTTGCCGACCTTCACTTCAACCTCGCTCGCGGTCCCGACTGCTTGAAGGCAACCGGGCGCGACCTGCTTGAGCAAACCTTCGATCACTTCCTGCGAGCTTGACGGACCGAGGTACGCCGTGACTCCGACGCGACGCAGGCTTGCTTCCAACTTCTCACACTCGTCACTTGCAAGGGCAACCGTTGTCAGAGGCCTCCACAGCCGCTGCAACCGTTCGAGAAGATCTAGGGCCGGCGCGCGGTCTTTTGGCACCTGCAAGAGCAGGAGCGAGACCTGCGAGCACACGATCTCTTTAACCAGCGGCTTAGCGCCGCGGCCATCGAGAACGCTCCAGCGGTGCCGAAGCACACACCGGCTGAGCCCGGAGAGCATCTCATCGTCGTATTTCACGACGATGACTGAAGATGAAACGCGGCCAGTCATGACCAGGAACACTCCCTTCGGTCGTGGGACCGCCTCTCTCCGTCGAATAAATGCACGACGCGTGCCAGACCTTTCTCGCAGTCGCATGAGCGCGAGAACTCGCGTGTTTTGCACGCAAAACCACGATTTCGCAATCGAGCGTGCACGTCGTCCGTGCGTGTGTGCGGTTGGTCTGTTTCGACCACCAGACTGTCGCTCGCACGCGATCGGTGCGTGCGTGATCGCGGCGGATCGTGAGTTGGTCTGTTTTGGCGTGTGGTCTAAAACAGACCAATCACGCGGCGCCGCCATCGTCAGCTCATCGCTGATCCTGTGACCAGCTTCTCCAATCTCGCACGCTGTCGGAGGTTCTGTCATCACGCGCTCGCGGGA
>JAIEQQ010000572.1 GCA_019747615.1 Phycisphaerales bacterium | reverse complement strand
CTGGCGCTGGGCGCGGCGGGCGTCGGAACTTCTGCCGGGGCTGGCGATGTCGGTGGCGTCAGGGGCGGTGTTGGCGCTTGGGTGGGCTGTTGGTCGATCGCGCGTCGTTCGATTTCGGGGGGGCGTGGGAGGGTGGGCCGCGCGTCAGGGGGGCGGAGTTCGCCCTTGGTGGCGATGGCCTCGTCCTGCTGGCGCGTGGCGTCGGCGTCGCCGGGCTGCTTGGGTTCTTTGATGCCCGTCACGGGCAAGACCGGCTGGGCGACCGGCGTCGTCGTCACGCTGAGGGGTGCGGTCGAGGGCGTCGGCGATGGTGGCGCGGTGCCGGGCATCGGGGCGGTGATCGCGGGGGCCGGCGTGGTCTCCGGCGGTTGGGCGGGCACTGCTGGCGCAGGAGCGATCGCGGGGACCGGGAGCGCTGGCGCGCTGGGCGATGATGGCGGGCTGGGGCGCTGGGCGGGGGCGAGCGGACGGCCGTCGCCGAGGAGATCGCGATCACGCGTGAGCTGGGCCTGGTTGGTCTGGGCGAGCTGCGCGTTGTGCTCGCCGTCGCGCTTGGAGGCGAGAAAATCGGGCGTCGTCGCGGCGCGGGAGTCCGGATCGCCGAGGGCAATCGGGCGAGCCGGAGTCGGCTCGGGCGCGTTTGCGCGCGCGGTCGGGGGCTCCGCGGGGACTGGCTGGAGTGCTCGCGGCGGGATCGCACTCGCGTCCGGGGCGTCCGGATTCTCGGCCTCAGACTGCGGGCGCGGGGGCAAGTCTTCTAGAAGCATCACGCGCTCGTCGAAGCCGGTTGAGGCGGCGCTGACCGCCGTCGAAGGCGAGAGCGGTGTCCGCCACACGACCAGGCCGAGGAGCGCATGAAGACCAACGCTCGCCAGCAGCGGCGTGAGGCCCGCCAAACGTCGCCCATTGTCCGCCCGCCCGGTCATGGTGGATGATAGGGGAGAGGGCGGCAATCGGCCGTCGGGAAATGGAATCGGGAAAGTGCTCAACCAGATCGGGGTAACACTCATGACCGACGCAGCGAGGATTGGAATCGGTGCTTGGGGGTTGTGCGAATCCGGAGCCGTGCGGGGGACCCGGGCGCTGCGTTACGATCTGTCCACGGCATCGTTGACGATTCTGTGGGCGAGTGCCTCGGGCGGCGATTGAGAGTGTGTGACGAGATCGGATCTCGCGGCTGCCCTTTGGAGCAAGGTGCGTCCGGCGCGGCAGGGAGCATGGGGGCGTGGGTTTTCGTGCGTGGGTCAATGGCTCTTTTTCTGGAGCGGAACGATGAACATGCGTACGTGGAATGGTGGCGTTTTGGGCGTGGTGTGCGTGGCGGCGCTCGGGCTTGGCGGCTGCCTTGCCGGCGGATCGTCAAAGACGACGTCCAGCGGCGTGTTCGTGAGCGCCGAGACGCTGGACACGATCAAGGTCGGTACTTCAACGCGCGACGACGTGAAGGCGGCTCTGGGGGTGCCGAGCAACACGGACAAGCTCGATAGCGGCGAGGTGTGGCGGTATCGGTACACCCGCGTGAAGCAGAGCACGGGGTACGTGCTGTTCATCTTCGGCGGCCAAAACACCGACGAGCAGATCTCGACGACCTCGGTGCGGTTCAACTCCGCGGGTGTCGTGGAGAAGGTGTGGCGCGACGGCGAGAAGTGAGCGCGGGCGGGCGCCCGGTTCCGCGATGCGCGGATGAGTTGCTGCGCGATCTGCAGTTGTGAATGCCCGCTTTGCGTCTGCTCGCGGTGGCGCTGATGTCGTCCGCCCTCAGACGGACGGGAACTTGAAGGTCACGACGCGCTTTGTGCGGTCGCTTTCCGGCGACTTGCTCGCAGAGCTTCGCGGCGCCGCCGGCAACGGTCGTGCGCACTTCGTGCGAAAGGCGGGCGGGATCAGACTCGCGGGCGTTGCTCGACTCATGACATGAGTGAGGGCTTGGGGCAGCGTTCGGCTCAGCAAATTAGTCGCCGGCCAAGGTCAGCGCTCAGGTGACTGCTCAGCTCACCGCTTGATCGTGTAGAAGAGCAGTGCCTTGTCGCTCGTTTCAAGCTGCAAGCGGAACGGCAGCGTCCCGTTCAGGCGATCCAGCTCAGCTCGCAGTTGGGCGGGTGTGCATGAGAACTCGAGCTTGAAGCCTGCCCCAGCGTCCTGTCCGCTGAAACGAAGGCTCGGCTCTTCGACGACCCGAATGGCGAGCGTGGGGTTAGTCGCGGCGAGCGACTTCGAAAGCGCCTGCCAATCTGCCTCCGACAACGCGCCGCGCAGCAGGACATGAATCGTGGCCGGCTCGCGCCACTCTGAGAGCACCTCGCACATGAGCCGCCCCAGCGCCTGATCGGCGATCGAGTCGATGACGCCGGTGCCGAGCGAGCTGGCGATGGTGCCTTGCAGGCCGCTGGCGGTGGCGAGCAATCGCCCATCGGATTGCACGACGCGGAAGACCCAGCCGGTCTGGAACATGCCCTCGCCCACGGGCTGAACGCTGCCGCGGCCGATGATGAAGATGTCGGCGACGTTGGCCTCGCGGAGTGACTTGAGCAGGTCATCGCCGGTGAGCACAACGCTGGACGCCTGGCGCGACACGACCGCGCGGACCTCCGCGGCGTCGGCACGCCGGAAGTTGAACAGTTGTGTGCCGAGGCGCTCGTAGAGGCGCGACTCAAGATCCAGGTTCGTGCGATCCAGCTCGCGGATTGAGCTGAAGAGCGCGCCCTCGCCCTCGGGGGCCGCGGCTTGATTGTTCTGCACGACGATGACATCGCCGCCGGTGCCGCTGGTGCTCGGCGTGGTGGCGAGGTTGGTGGTCGCGGCGACTTCTCGCGTTGTCGCCGGGGAGCGGTTGATGAGCACCGCGACGCGGGGCGAGCCGCGGCGCTCGTAGAGCGTGCGGAGTTCGGTGCGCAGCGCGAGGCCCTGCGGAGAGTTTGCGACAACGATCGCGCGGTCGCACGATTCATCGCGCGGCGCGGTGGCCAGCGGCGCAGCGACGGGGCCGCCGCCCTTGACGCGGATGTTCAGCGTGCCACCCTCGCCCTTGAAGGGCACGGCGCTGAGGCCCGGCGAGATCGCTGCGAGCGTCTGCTGGACGGCTTCGCGGAAGTCGCCCGGCGAGCCGCGGAAGCCGATCTCGAACTCGGCCATGGAGTCGTCGGTGCCGATGCTGACGTTGGCGTCTTGGAAGTTGTCAACGCTGGGCATGGCCTTCAGGGCGCGCCGAGCCAGTGGGAGCAGATCACTGGAAAGCCCGAAGACGCGGAGCGTGTAATCGCGCCCCTCCGCGGCGACGACGACGAATCGGTGGTAGTCATCGATGAATCGCTTGGCGACCTGGTGCATGTTGTCGACGATGGTCTGATCGTCTACGCCGTAGCCCTTGGCGGCCCAGTCGATCGGCGGGAGCGGGCGAAGGCGCATGCCCTGTGAGTAATCCAGCGGCTGGAAGACGATTGAGGCGGGGGCCGAGCCGCGAGTGCCTTGGAGCTTTAGGAGGATGACGAGCTCGGCGTCGGCGGTGTTGGCGAGCAGATCGATGCCCGAGCGCTCGGAACGTTGCGAGAGTGCGCCGCTGAGGCGGGCGCGCATCTCGCTGGTGGCCATCGGATCGATCTCGCGGAAGCGGATCTCCGGTTGGCCGAGCACGCGAGAAAGCGCCGCGCGGAATCGCTCGCTGATGCCGGCGGCGTCGGGTTCGAGGAAGTCCAGGACGCTGCGATTGGGGGACAGCGGGTTCTCCCAGCCGACAAGCACGAGGGTCTTGGGGCGACCGGCGCGCTGGTAGGCCTTGGCCCACTTGCTGACGTCCTCGGGCGTGATCATGGGCACAGAGGCCGCGGGCTGCGGTTCGTTCTCGGCCTTTTGGGCGAGGGCGGGGGAGGAGAGGAGGGTGGCGAACAGGAGGGCGGAGAGGGAGATGGTTCGCATGGGCAGTGCTCGGGGAGGCGAAGTGGCAGAGTGGCAGAGTGGCGAAGTGGCAGAGTGGAAAGCAACACAACAGCAAAGCTTGCGACTTGCCTCACTGCCCGCGTTGGACGTCGAGTCGCCACGCGATGGCGGCGCTGGTTAGGGCGTTCGCTTTCAGCATCGCGTTGCGACGCGCGGGGAGGACTTCCTTGCGCCACTGGCTCTCGCCGACCTGGCGGCCCTGGGCATCAAACCAGCGGAACTGGTACATCACGATCTGGTCCCAGTCGGCCCGCGAGCGCATCGGCACGCTGACGCTGGCGGGGCGATCGGCGCTGGTGGGCGTGAACACGATGGACGGGTAGTCGATGGCGGTGGTGCCCTCAAGCGAGCCATCGACCGTGACATCGGGGTACGTCGCGCGGGTGATGGCGTCGGGCGAGCCGGCGTACGGGGCCTTGGTGGTATCGCAGCCGAGTTGCACGCTGGCGATCAGCGCGCAGACGGCGAGCGTGGCCGCGCGGGCGGAGCCGTGGGCACGGGCGGGGAGAGCAACAAGCGATTGAGCGAGCGTGAGGTTCATCGGCTGGCCTTTCTGTCTGAGGGTGACTTCGCATCGCGGGGCGAGGCGGATTCGGCGTTGATCACCGGGGCGTACTTGGCCCGGAGTTGTTGCAACAGGGGTGAACGGGGCACGTACGGCGGATGAAGCTGGTTGTACACGCGCGCGGCCCCTGTGGAGGCGGGCAAGGGCGAGAAAAGCCAGGTGCCGCGCTCGAGGATGTGAGCGCCGATGAACGTATCGCGAGGGCCGGAGGCGATCACCTTGATCCCCTCGTCGCGATAGAGCTGCTCCAGCGCACTGATGGACATGATCTCAGTCAGCACGCCGGCGCGGTGGTACGAATCAAGCACGGCGTCGCTGGGTGTGCGAACGCAGCGCCCACCGAGGATGTACGGCGTGTTGACCTCCACGGGCGAGAGGCCCGGCGCGTTTGGCGGCGGCATTCCATCGCCCCAGTACTGCGCCGGCTGCGTCGCCCACGCGCCGGCGGCGCTGGGCAGACGAACGAAGTGCAGCCTCGCAACGTTGCCAACGTCTGTCCGCGGCGTCGGCACAAACGGCAGCACCACGCGGCTCTCAGGGAACCGCGCGATCTGAAGCTCCACCGGCGCGCCGGGAGCTGGAAGATCGAGCAGCACGAGATACACACGCTGCGGCATCAGGTCGATCTGGCGAGTGTCGGCGTAGCTGGTGGCCTTGAGCAAGAGCCCCGCGGCGATCGCACCGACGCCGGCGAGCTGCGTGGCTTGTGATCTTTGATCGGTGCCGACGATGAGCGCGCCGGCACCCGCGCCGATCAGGCCCGAGCCGATGAGGCTCTTGGCGCGGCGCATCGGTTCGAGGTTCGTCCAGCGGCTCTGTCGCGCGAGCGCGTTCACATCCAGCAGCACCGGGAACTCGCCTCGGGATTCGCCGGCGCGGACGATCAGCGCATCGCGCGTGCTGGGAGTTTGGTCCTGAAAGCGGATGATGGTGCGATCGTCGCCGGTGGCGACTTTGGCCGGGGCGATGCCGAAATCCACGACGAGAACGGTGTTGTACTGGCCGGACTGGATCAGATCGGCCAGCGGACGCAGGTCCGGGTCGATCTGGGCGAGCTGTTCGCAGGTGGTGCGGACTTCATCGGGCTCGTTGAGCTGGCGAGCCGCGACGGCGCGGAGGGCGTAGCCGAGCGCGAAATCGCTGGGGATCGGCGTGCCGATCGTTGCAGCGGTCGCCGGCGCGGTCGCTTCGTTCGCGGCCGACGGGTCTGGCGATGGCGCGGGCTGCTCTGGCGCTGCCGGCGCGGGCTCGTTCATCGCTCGCCGAGTTCGCCGCGTTGATCGATCGCGTCGCTCGTCATTCGCCGACGCCCGCGGCTGGCCGGGCGTCACGCTGCCGACGAAATCTCGAAGCGTGAAGAGCGAGTTGTTGGCCCCGGCGCGGAGGTTGCCCCAATCGCTGCCGCCGGCGCTGAGGGCGTCAAAGAGGCCGATGTAGCAGAATGAAAGCGCCTGCTCGAAGGGCTCGCCCTTGTAGGTGCGAGCGGAGTCCTCGGTGGTGAAGAAGGCCTCGACCGTCTTGCCCTCGTTGATCCCGGCGGTGCGGAGCGTGTCGTAGACGCGCCGGGCCGGCGCTTCGCCCGCGGCGGGCACGCCGTCGGCCAGGGCCGCGATCAGCGTGTTCATGTCGTGCATCAGCCGGTCGCGATCGCTGGACTTCTGGGCGTCGTTGCTGGCGGCGATTCGCGCGTCGGCGAACTGTGCCCGGTTGGATTCGTTGATCAGTTCCAGATCGCGCGCGCGCGGGCCGCAGCCGGGGAGGATCGAGGCGAGG
>JAIEQQ010000504.1 GCA_019747615.1 Phycisphaerales bacterium | reverse complement strand
CTGAGCCGTCCCGCCGCCGGCACCGACGTGCGCACGACGACGCACGCCCTCGCCGCGGGCACGACGGGCACGGGCGGATGCGGCGGGATGACGCTCTGGATGAAGCGGGGGTTTTGAGCCGCGAGGGCGAGGACTTCCTCGCGGCTGACGGTGACAGGCGCGCCGGCGACGTAATGAAACGCCAGGTACTTGGAGACCAAGTCGATGGCCAGTGCCAGCAGCGTGACGATGGCCAGCAGCACGACGGCTTTGGGGCTGCGAGCGGCGCCGCCGTCGGAGTGGGCGTCAAGCGCAGATGGCTGGGCGGGGGGCGTTGGGGGGGCGTCAGTCGGGGTGAGCTGGCTGGGTGTTGTCACGGCCTATGGATTCGCGTGAAGGGTGGCTCAGGGCCGGATGAACTCGCGACGCTCAAGCTCACGGGCGGCTTCGATCGAGTGGCGCGTCCAGGGGAGTTCCTCGAGCCGATCCTTGCTGATCGGCTTGTGCGTCAGCTCGCAGATGCCGAAGGAGCCCTTGGCGATGCGGTTCAGGGCGTCGTCGATCTCTTTGATCAGGTTGCGATCAGCCTGAGCGATATCGAGCGACAGTGCCTGATCGAAGCTCTCGGTGCCCTGTTCGGCGATGTGCTGGGGCGTGTGGGACAGCGAGCCGCTGTTGGCGTTCAGGGCCTCGCCTTCAAGGTTGGTGATATCGCCGACGAGCTCGTGCCGCTTCTTGAGAAGGATCTCGCGATAGCGATCGAGTTCCTTTTTGGCAAAGGGGCTCTTGGGCTTCTCGGTGGTCGGGGCGACCAGCGCGTCGGTCGCGCGGGCGTTGGGGCCTGAGGGGATGAGCGGCTTCCACTTCTTGTTGCCGCCAAGGAGCGGCGCGCCGAGCGACGGCATCTCCAGGATCTTCTTGACGGGCTTGGGGCGCTTCATCGGCTTGTTGGAGACGATGGTGATGCCCTTGGGCTTCGGGCGATCGCCGGCGATGGCGGGCGCCGGCTCGACCTTTGCCACCACGACGGGCGCGGGCTTTGCGGGGGCCGCGGGCTTGGGCGCGACTTTCGCCGCGGGCTTTGCGGGAGCCTTGGCGGGCTTACTCGGCTTCTTGGCCGGGGCGGGCTTCGCGGCCTTCTTGGGCGCGGCGGCGGGCTTGCTGGCCTTGGGCTTCGCGGGCTTCTTGGCGGCCGGCTTGGTGGACTTCTTGCTTGACGATGCCGACTTGGCCACTGGGCATCTCCCGAAAATGGGTCTCTGTTCGCCGGGACGGAGGCGATACTAGGCATCGTGCGGCTTTGGGGATGCTGGGCGAAACGGGGGGCACGGGAGGACGGGCGCGGGTGCGCCGCCGCGAGGAGCGTCAGGGCGTGGCGAAACGGAGTGCAGCAACGCAGCGGCGCTTTGGCGGTACGCTGTTGCACTATGACTGTGGTGCCGCCGGTGGTGATGAGCAACGACGTGGGTGCCGGGTTGAGCCGCGATGCGGAGATCGCCCGGGGGATTGAGCGTGTGCCGGGCGACGCGGCAGTGGACGTGCGCGGGGTGCAGAAGATTTACTCGCGCAAGGTTCACGCCCTGCGCGGCGTGGATCTGATGATCCGGCGCGGCGAGATCTTCGGGTTACTGGGGCCGAACGGCGCGGGCAAGAGCACGCTGGTGAAGGTGCTGATGACGATCATCCGCCCGACACGCTGCCAGGGGCAGATGCTGGGCCGGCCGATCGGCGATAAGGCCACGCTGCGCAAGGTGGGCTATCTGCCGGAGCATCACCGGTTTCCGGAGTATCTGTCGGGTGGGCAGGTGCTGGACTACTTCGCGGCCTTGAGCGATGTGCCGCGTCGGGAGCGCAAGCAGCGTGCGGGGGAGCTGCTTGAGCTGGTGGGCATGACGCGCTGGAAAGACATGAAGGTGCGGCAGTATTCCAAGGGCATGCGCCAGCGCATCGGCGTGGCGCAGGCCCTGATGATGGACCCGGATCTGGTCGTGCTCGATGAGCCGACCGATGGCGTGGATCCTGTCGGCCGGCGCGACATTCGCAACATCCTGGTTGAGCTTCGGGCGCGCGGCAAGGCGGTGCTGGTGAACTCGCACTTGCTGAGCGAGCTAGAGGCGGTCTCGGATCGCGTTGCGATCATGGTGCAGGGGCGCGTGACGATGCAGGGCACGATGGACGATCTGACGGATTACGGCCAGCGGTATGAGATCGAGGTGGAGATGCCGGGGCAGGAGCGCGATGGATCCGCGGCGGTGATCGGTGCGAGGATCGCGGGCGTGTTACAAACGGCGATGGGCGAGCGATTGCTGAGCGCGCCGGTGATGGCGGGCGATCACGCGTTGGCTCCGGCCCCCGGCGCGGGCGAGGCTCCGGCGGTTGGCCTGACGCTGGTGAGCGCGGGGGGCGGCACGCCGATCGCGATGGGCGTGAGCGGGAATGTCGTGTTCCTCAAGACGCGGAGCGTCGAGGCGGTGCAGCCGGTGATCGACGCCCTGCGTGGCGCTGGTGTGATGATCCGCAACGTGCGCGACACGCGCCCGTCGCTGGAGGATTTGTTCATTCGGGCGGTGACCGATGAGGTGACGGGCAAGGTCTTGAGCCCCGGCGCGGGCGACGCGCCGACGCGCACGGCGGGCAAGGGGGATCAGCGATGAGACAGACACTGGCGATCTTTGTGGATTCGTATCGCGAGCTGAACAGCAAGATGATGTTCTGGATCAGCCTGTTGATCTCGGGGCTGGTGGTGGCGATCTACGCGTGCATCGGGATTTCAGAGCAGGGCTTCACGGTGCTGTGGTTCACGATCCCGAGCTTCGTGAACAGCACGATTCTGCCGCCGGAGACGTTCTACAAGTACATGTTCGCGAACGTCGGTGTGAACCTGTGGTTGGGCATCGGGGCGATGGCGCTGGCGTTGATCTCGACGGCGAGCATCATGCCGGACTTCGTGTCCGCTGGATCGATCGAGCTCACGCTGTCGCGTCCGATGTCACGGATGCGGCTCTTTGTGACCAAGTACCTCGCGGCAATGTTGTTCGTTGTGCTGCAGGTGACGGTCTTCACGGTCGCGGCGATTCTGGTGATCGGTATCCGCGGCGGCGAATGGCTGCCGGGGTTGCTGCTCACGATCCCGCTGGCGACGCTGATCTTCAGCTTCATGTTCAGCGTCAGCGTGTTCGTGGGGGTGTTGACGAGATCAACGATCGCGGCGATCGTCGCGGTGGGCGTCTGCTGGTTCTTGTTCTTTGGAATCAACGCCGCTGAGGCGATCATGCTGAGCCAGCGTGTGACGAACGATGTCAATCTGCGACAGGTGACCAAGGAAGTCGAAGTCCGCCAGGCGCAGATCGCCCGTGAGCAGGCACGACTTGACGCCAATGAGGAGGGCGCTCGCAGTGCGTCGGATATCGAGGGCCTTCGGCGCACACTCGCGCGGAAGACTGACGAGAAGGAGCAACTGGAGGCGTCGCGGCCCGGTCTGGTGTGGTGGCACCGATTCACGTTGGTGCTCAAGACGCCCGTGCCCAAGAACGCCGACACGCTCGAGGTGCTGCAGTTTGCGCTGATGAAGACATCGGCGATGGACGGCGTGTTTCAAGCGGTGGATGATCGCAACTCAGCCGAGGACCGTGGCCGCAGGCGGGCCATGGGCGCTAACGAGCGTTTGATCATGAAAGAGCTCGAAGAGGTCAAGCGTTCGCGCGGCTGGGTCTACGTCATCGGCACGTCGCTGATCTTCGAGGTCTTTATGGTCGGACTGACGGCGTTGATCTTCTGGCGGCGGGATTTCTAGGAAGTGGCGAAGTGGCAGAGTGGCAAAGTGGTGGGGCGGGAGTTGGCGCTGGGTTGATTGATGTCCGCTCACGACCCTTTGCCGAGTTCTTGCCCTCGGTCACGCGCGGCGATGATGGCGTGCGTGAAGGCGTCCATGACGTCGCGGGAGTCCAGGAGTGTGCAGGCGGCGTTGGTCGTGCCGCCTTTGCTGGTGACGCTGGCGCGGAGAGCCGCGGCGGTTTGGTCTGGTGAGCGAGACAGAAGCGTCGCGCTGCCCAGGAGCGTGGCGCGCACGAGTGTGTCGGCCTGCTCGGGCGTGAAGCCGACCTGCTGCGCCGCGATCGTGAGCGCCTCTGCGAGGTAGAAGACGTACGCCGGGCCGCTGCCGGCGATCGCGGTGAAGGCGTCCATCATCGACTCGTCGATGCGCATGACCGTTGGCCCGGCAGTGCGGAAGAAGCGATCGGCAAACGCGACGCCGGGGTGAAACGGCCCGAGGTCCGGCGCCAGCGCGAGGCCTGTGACGCCCATGCCGATGCGGGCGGGCGTGCTGGGCATGGCGCGGATGACGCCGACACCGACGGGCGCGAGCTGCGAGAGGCGAGCGAGCGTGACGCCGGCCATGATGCTGATGAGGGTGTCGCCCGGGCGCAGGAGCGTGGCGATGGCGTGCGTTGCATCGGGCAATGACTGCGGCTTGATGGCGATGAGGACGATCGATGGCTCGGCGGCGCGGAGGGGGTGTGGGGGGTGAGGGGGGTGGAGGCTTTCGATGGAGTCGAGGCAGCGGACGCCGCGGGCGGCGAGGGGGGCGAGTTTTCGGGCGTCGGGGTCGATCGCAGTGACGCTGGCGGCTTCGAGCAGGTCGGCATCCAGCGCGCTGAGCAAGAGTGCTGAGCCCATGACGCCCGCGCCGATCACGATGAGTTGCGGTTGCTCGATGGGCATTGGGCTCTCCGGGGTTGGCGGGTGATTCACGCTCAGCGAAGCGAGCTCGTGGCCGATCGAGCGGGTGGGGCGCGCGGTCGCGCTCAGATCGCTAGGGCTTCAGCGATTGCCATGGGCCCATGCGGCCGAGGCGATCCATCCAAGCGGCGCTGAAGGCGTCGAAGTCTTGATCGGGTAACTTGGGCGGCGTGATGGTGAGCGAAGTGCCGCGCGTGCTGCCCAGGAGTGTCCATCGCGCGGGGCTGTCCGGTGGTGAGCCGGCGGCGATGGCGGCGCGGCCCATGACGACGAGCGTGAGGCCGGTCGAGGTTGGGGCCGGGCTCGGGGCTGCCGCTGGTGCCGCGTTGGGTTCTTGCGCGGTGATTCGAAGCGTGCCCGATGCGTCGCGGGTGATGGTCGCGCGAAGCTCGGGCACGCGTGAGCCGGGGCTGGCGAGCCATGTGGTGGCGGGGATGAGCGCGGGCGTGTTGAAGGCGCGCGAGGCGAGCGAGCGTGCAAGGCCGCGGCGGTCTTGGGTGATCGCGACGGCGCTGAAGGCGATGACGCCGCTGGCGCCTTGGCTGGCGCGCGTGAGATCGATCTGGCGCAGGATGTCCGCAGGCTCCCAGCTCTCGCGGGCCTTGGGGTTTGACGCGGGCGTGGGGACTTCGGGCAGCACGCGGCTGGCGTTCAGCCCCGGCCAGATATGGCGGCCCTGGTCGTTCTGATCGATCCACCAATCGAGCAATCGCGCGAACGGCTGCTGCGGCGCCTCGGCCTTCCAATAGAGCTGCGGCGACATGTAATCGCACCATCCCTCACGGAGCCAGAGGCGAGCGTCGGCGTAGAGGCTGGCGAAGGCGTCCAAGCCGCGCACCTGCGGGGGGCGATTGGGCCGCCAAATGCCAAAGGGGCTGATGCCCACGAGGACGTGCGGCTTCGAGGCCTTCACGCGCGTGTAGAACTCACGGACGAAGGTATTGATGTTGTCGCGTCGCCAGTCGTCGCGCTTGGTGCCGGGGCGGGCGTGCTTGGTGAAGCTGTCTTGATCGGGGAAGTCTTGCCCGGCCTTGGGGTAGGGGTAGAAGTAGTCATCGAAGTGGATGCCATCGATGTCGTAGCGGTTGACGATGTCCATGACGACGCTGAGCGAGTGGGCGCGGGCGTCGGGCTCGCCGGGGTCGAGCCAGAGGTAGCCGTCGTAGGAGCGGACGAGGTCGGGGCGTGTGCGCGAGATGTGGCTGGGGGCGTCGGGCTTTTGGGCGCTGATGTGGCGGGCGCGGAAGGGGTTGAACCAGGCGTGGAGTTGAAGGCCTCGGGCGTGCGAGGCGATGATCCACTCTTGGAGCGGGTCGTAGTCTGCGGGAGCATTGGCCGGCGCCTGGCCGGATTGGCCGCTAAGGAACTCTGACCAGGGCTCGAGATTGGAGCGGTACATCGCGTCGCAGCCCGGGCGGACTTGAAAGACCACGGCGTTGAAGCCCGCATCGCGCACGCGATCGAGCATCGAGTTCATCTCGGCGCGGAGCTCGACGATCGAGAGACCCTTGCGGCTGGGCC